>JAUVIY010000340.1 GCA_030592625.1 Spirochaeta sp.
CTGATATCACTGTAATCGGAACCGGTTATGTCGGCCTGGTTGCCTCGATCGGCTTGGCGGATTTCGGTAATCGCGTCGTGGGGGTCGATATCGACTCAGACAAGATTGCCATGCTGAAAGAGGGTCAATCCCCCATCTATGAGCAGGGTATTGAAGATTATCTCCGGCGTAACCTTGATTCCGGCCGGCTGTCCTTCACTACAGATGTCGCCACGGCGGTCCGCGGTTCGGAAGTTGTTTTTCTGGCTGTAGGAACACCACCGAAAGACGATGGATCAGCGGATCTGTCCTACCTTGAGGCGGCAGCGGATACCATTGCCGACAATGCCAGTGGATATACCGTCGTGATAACCAAATCCACCGTTCCGGTGGGAACCAACAGGGCGCTGCAGGAGCGGATCGGCGCCCGCAACCCCGAAGCCGACATCGATGTGGTTTCCAACCCTGAATTCCTCCGGGAAGGCCGGGCGGTGCAGGACTTCTTCCACCCGGACCGCACCGTCATCGGAACCGAATCCGAGCGGGCCAGGGATGTCATCAAGACTATCTACCGCGCTCTGAATCTCATTTCCGTTCCCTTTGTCTGGTGTAATCGGGAAACCGCCGAACTCATCAAATACGCCTCCAACTCCTTTCTCGCCACAAAGATCACTTTCATCAACCAGATGGCCAATCTGGCCGACGCGGTGGGTGCAGACATTCATATCGTGGCTAAAACTATGGGCATGGACGGCAGGATCAGTAACAAGTTCCTCCACCCGGGGCCGGGTTACGGCGGGAGCTGCTTTCCCAAGGATACCAAGGCGGTGGTGAGCACCGGTGATGAGTACGGGGTGGATATGAGTCTCATCAAATCTGTTATCAGTGCCAACGAAGTACAGAAAAAACGTATGGTGAAGGTTCTGAAAAGTATGATGGGAAATCTCAGCGGCAGTACTGTCGCAGTTCTCGGACTCTCATTCAAATCGGAGACGGATGATGTGAGAGATTCACCGTCCCTGACCGTCGTGGCCGAGCTGCTGAAAGCCGGTGCATCGGTGCGGGCTCACGATCCGCAGGGCACCGATAATTTCAGGAATTTCATTCCGGAAACTGATTGCTATCCGACATGTTATCAAGCCATTGAAGGTGTTGATGCTGTGATTCTGATGACCGAGTGGAACGAATACCGCGCCCTGGATTTGAAAATCCTGGCTGAAAAGATGAAGGGCCGGGTTATTCTGGATGCCCGGAATCTTCTGGACCCGGATATGGCCCGGGACTATGGTTTCAGCTACCGGGGTATCGGCAGAGGTATCCAATGATGGATGATATTCTCTGGAATCTGACAAGCGTCTATCCCTCTCCCGAATCTGAGGCTTATCGGGCCGACAAAGACGAACTGGTTTCACTTTCGGCCGATGTCATCGCCCTGCTGGAGCAGGCAGTCAGCCTTGAAGCGAGTGCCTGGCTGCCCAAGGCCGTCAAGGGTCTCAATCGTCTCTGGGATCTTTCAGAAAATCTTATTTCCTATGTATATGCAATCTGGACGGTTGATACTTCGAATGAGGCGGCTCAGGTGGAAATCGACGATTTGGAATCTCGCTCCCTGGCCGTTAAAGATGTCGTTGTCAGGTTCCGGGCTCTGCTGCCCGGCCTCGATGATCATTGGGAAACCCTGACTGAACGAGAAGATCTTGCTCCATATAAATTCTGGTTGGAAGAGCAGCGATTCCTGGCGGGTAAACAGATGAGTCCGGCTGAAGAGGCCCTGGCCGCCGACCTGCAGCGAAGTGGCGGCGATGCCTGGGATCGGCTCCACAGCAAACTTTCATCGGTCTTGAGCCGCCCCTGGGACGAGGATGAGAAAACCGTCACTCAGCTGCGTTCCATGGCCTACGATCCTGATCGGAGAGTGAGAAAACGGGCCTGGGAAGAGGAAACCGACGCCTGGAAGGGCGCCGAAACCTCATTCGCCGCGGCCCTGAACGGTGTGAAAGGCAGCTCGGTGACGCTGGATACCCGAAGAGGCTGGGGCAGTACTCTGGAGAAATCCCTGGTGCAGAATCGCCTCTCGCGGACGGCTCTGGATGCTATGCTCGGCGTGATGACCGAGTCCCTGCCGATATTCCGGCGCTACTTCCGGGCCAAGGCTAAAAAGCTTGGAGTGGTGAAACTGGCCTGGTACGATCTGTTCGCCCCGGTCGGTTCCAGCGAAGAAAAGTGGAGCTGGGAACGGGTTGTCGATTTCATTCCGGCGATGTTCGATACCTTATCGAAAGACATGGGTGATTTCGCTCGCCGGGCATTCACGGAAGGCTGGATCGACGCCACACCGCGTAACGGCAAGGTGGGAGGGGCCTACTGCACCAATCTCCCCCTGGTTGGTGAGAGTCGTATACTCTGCAATTTTGACGGTTCATTTGATTCGGTATCGACTGTGGCTCACGAATTGGGTCATGCCTGGCATAGCGAGGTGATGAAGGACTTACCCGGACTGAATCGGGAATACCCTATGACCCTGGCGGAAACCGCGAGTATCTTCTCCGAAACCCTGGTTTTCAGGGCGGCCCTGTCGGAGACTCCGGATTCTTCGAAACCGTCGATTATCGACACCTACCTGATGGGCGCCTCCCAGGTAATCGTCGATATACTCAGCCGCTTCCACTTTGAGACGGCCCTGATGCGCTGCAGGCCGACCGGCGAACTCAGTCCCGGAGAACTGACCGAAATGATGCTGGACGCCCAGAATCGCACCTACGGCGATGCACTGGAAAAAGAAGAACGCCATGGCTGGATGTGGGCAGTCAAGAGCCACTACTATTCCCCCGACCTGGCCTTCTATAACTTCCCCTATGCGTTCGGACAGCTCTTTGCCCTGGGACTCTATTCCATCTTCCGTGAAGAGGGCGCGGATTTCGAGGATCGTTACAGGGAGCTCTTGCGCCTGACAGGCTCCGCCGATGCCCTCACCGTCGCAAGATCGGCAGATTTCAACATCGAATCGCCTGACTTCTGGCGTCGGGGAATCGCTTCGATTACGGAATTAATTGAGGATTTCTAAGAAAAAGGTAATCTGATATTCAGCTCAATATCCCGGTGCTATTCTTCATCCGAGGCGTGAACATCCGGCGTCTCATGATCGGTGGATACCCAGTGTTTGTCTTTTTTGGCCACTCCGGCGATAACCAGGTTGAATTCGGCGATTATGATGCCTGTAAACTTCTCGATGCGGTCCACGACATAGTCCCTGAGTTCATGAAGATTGTC
>JAUVIY010000226.1 GCA_030592625.1 Spirochaeta sp.
CACCGAATATCTCAAACCCGATGGTATTTGTGTCAGCGCCTCGGCGGCTTTTGAGAACATACCGAATTACCCTGCATTGGAAACCGTTATTTCACGGGTGGAATCCCTTCCGAACTCCCGCCTGGTGAATGCCGGCGCCCTGGCGAAAGACGCCGGGAACAGGCGGGCGGTGAACATGGTGATGGTAGGAGCCGCATCGACGTTTCTGCCTCTGCCGCAAAAGACTCTTGAATCGGCGATTACTTCTCTCTTTTCGCGAAAAGGTGAGAAAATCGTGGAAACGAACATTAAAGCGTTCCGTTCGGGCCGGGATTCATGAGGGTTTACTCACCACAGGATATCGAGTTTCTCGACCGTCAGGCCCTTGAGGCGATACAGCTGCTCCGCCTTAAAAAGGTTATTGCCGTCGCACTGGACACTCCGTTCTACAAGGAGAGACTGAGCGGTGTGGGAATTGAACATCCGAAGGATCTGAAATCTCTGGATGATCTGAACAAGATCCCTTTCACCACCAAAGATGACCTTCGGGATACGTATCCTTACGGCCTTCTGTCGGTGAACAAGAAAGAAGTGGTGCGTATGCACGCATCCAGCGGCACCACCGGAAAACCGACGGTTATCTTTTACGACCGTGACGATCTGAACCGTTGGACTCACCTCGCACTGCGCTCGCTCCGTGCCTGCGGCTGTGGTCCGATCGATGTTTTTCAGAATATGATGACCTATGGGCTCTTCACCGGTGGCCTCGGACTTCACTATGGCGCCGAGGACCTGGGTATGTTCGTTATTCCATCTTCAGGTGGAAATACGCAGCGTCAGTTGTTACTGATGAAAGACTTCGGCACCACCGTCGTCCACGCCACTCCCAGCTACATGCTTCATCTGTATGCACAGATGGACAACATGGGTGTTAAACTTTCGGACCTCAATCTCCATAAGGCCCTCATTGGTGCCGAACCCCATTCGGAGGATCTTCGCCGTAAGATTGAAACACTGTTCGGTATCGATGCCTACAATTCTTATGGGCTCTCGGAAATGAACGGACCCAGCGTCGCATTCGAATGTGTTGAGAAAAGCGGCATGCATCTCTGGGAAGATGCCTACCGCCTCGAAATCGTAGACCGGCACAGTCTGGAAGCAGTGGAAGACGGAGTAGTTGGGGAGCTGGTCCTCACGAATCTCATCCGTCACGCTTCGCCGATACTCCGGTACCGGACGAAAGATCTTACCAGAATCCTGACGGGTACCTGTGCCTGCGGTAGGACATCCCGGCGGATTGACCGGATCATGGGCCGTACCGACGATATGCTCATAATCAACGGTGTTAACGTCTTCCCCTCCCAGATTGAGGAGGTGGTAATGAAGATACCCGAAGCCGGCAACAACTACCGAATCGTCGTGCGAAAGAAAGGCACTCTGGATGTACTCATCGTCGAGCTTGAAGTGGGACCGGATATCCTCTCGGATGATACCCGGGATCTCTACGCCCTTAAAGGGCGGCTGGTGGAAGCCCTGAAGGCCAGCATATCAATCAAACCCATAGTGGAATTCCACGAACCGGGACAATTGCCCGTACAGGAAGGCAAGGCAATCCGTGTCGTGGACGAAAGGGGGAACCTCTATTGATCTGGAACGCAGTGAGAGAATCGGAAGCGCCTGAGAAAAGGCGCACAAGGCAGTTGGCGGACCTGAAAGACCTGGTCGCCCGCTTATATAACCGGGTTCCATTCTACCGGGGGCGATTCGATTCCCAGGGGGTGAAACCCACGGATATCAGGAATCTGGAGGATATTTCCAGGATGCCGTTCACTACCAAAGATGATCTGAGGGAAACCTATCCCTATGGTCTTCTGGCCGCAGATGAGGAAGACATCGTTGAGGTTCATACCTCCTCGGGTACAACCGGTACCCCGGTGGTAGATGCCTATACCCGAAACGACATGGATGTCTGGGCTGAAGTGATGGCACGTTGTCTGATGATGGCCGGTGCCGAGAAAGGTGATGTGGTTCAGAACGGATACGGATACGGAATGTTCACCGGGGGGCTGGGTGTGCATTACGGGGCTCATGCCATCGGGTGTAACACCATACCCGTCGGCGGCGGTAATACTGAGCGGCAGCTGCAGCTCATGCGGGATTTCGAATCCACCATACTTACATGTACGCCCAGTTATTCCCTGTACATGGCCGAAGTGGCTAAAGACATGGGTCTGAACATGGCCGACCTGAAACTGAAATCCGGCATCTTCGGTGCTGAGCCCTGGAGCGAAAACATGCGCAAGGAAATCGAGGAGAAAATGTGCCTGAAGGCCTACGACATCTATGGTCTGACGGAAATCATCGGTCCGGGTGTGTCCAACGAATGCTCCGAGCAAAACGGCCTTCATATCAATGAGGATCATTTCTATCCCGAGATTATCGATCCCGAAACCGGTGAAGTTTTGCCGGATGGTGAGAAAGGTGAGCTGGTATTTACGACCCTCACCAAAACCGGAACTCCCCTCTTGCGTTACCGGACCCGGGACATCACCTGGCTTGAACGGGGCGAGTGCGCCTGCGGACGCAACCTGGTGAGAATGCATCGCCTGCTTGGCCGAACCGATGACATGCTGATTATTCGCGGTGTGAATGTGTTCCCGTCACAGATCGAGAACATCCTGATGGAAATCGAGGAAACCCAACCCCACTATCAGATCATCATCGATCGCGGGCAGTCTCACCTCGACGATGTTGAACTCCGGGTGGAAGTGGAGCCGAAATTCTTCTCCGATGAAACCAGGGAGCTGGAACGAATCAGCAGGAAGATTACCGAGGCCATGAAGAACAAACTCGGAATCAATCTGCACATCAGGCTGGTGGAGCCCAAATCCATCGAGCGCAGCATGGGTAAAGCCAAACGCGTTATCGACAAACGAACATTATAGGAGCTGATTATGAAAGTGACACAGATATCTGTATTCATGGAAAACAAGAACGGCCGGCTGGCTGAAATAACCAGACTGTTGGCTTCAAAAAATATAAGCCTTCGGGCCGTAACCATTGCGGATACTGCCGATTTCGGCATACTGCGCCTCCTCGTCAAGGACCCCGATTATGCCCGGGATGTCCTTCTGGAAGCCGGTTTCACCGCCAAGGAAACCGAAGTATTGGCGGTGGCCATGGATGACAAACCCGGTGCACTGGCCGAAGTCATGGAACTCTTCGAAAAAAACAAGGTGAATATCGAGTATCTCTATTCCATTCTGGCCGGAAAGGGCGACAAGGCCGATGTCGTGTTCAAGGTGGAAGATCTAGAGCGGGGAGAGTCCCTCCTGAAACAGAACGGTTACGACAAGCCCCTGGACCTGTAGCCTGTTCGGACATCAGCCGGAGCGATAGACAGGAAGATCCCCCTACTAACTCAATCCTGTTAAATTCCTAATCTCTTGCTGACTTATGTCGTGAGACAGTAATTCCATGAAACGACGCTGTCGAACGCAAATCCTCGTTGAGGGTGCTCCGGAACTTGCAGAAACCCTGTCCCTGGAAGCAGAGAAAACTCACGAAGTCAGGGACGTAGACAACCCCTCAGGTGGACTCGTGATGATGCGTATGAGGGACACGGCCCGTAAGGATGCCTATTTCCTGGGGGAGGTTCTGGTTACCGAGGCTAAAGTCAGGATCGGCGAGATTCTCGGCATCGGCCTGATACGGGGGGATCGACCGGATCTTGCCAGGCATCTTGCAGTGATCGATGCCGTATTCAATGTCGAATCGTCATTGATCGAGAGCTGGCTGCCCAGGCTTGAGGCTGAAAAAGGCCGTCTGACCGGTATCCGCAGTCAAGAAGCCGCTGAAATCCTGAAGACTCGCGTTGAATTCACCACAATGGAAAGTTGCTGATGACACTGGACAAGGTACACGATGTCCAAAGCGTTTTCCGGAAGATGGTGTCGGCTCACAGTTTCCCGGGACGTATCATGCACTTTGAATCTGAGATGAGCGGTATCGATGGAGACCTCTCTCTGCCGCCTCATATGATATTACCGGCATTAGTACTCCTTGATGCCGAAACCGGATTCGCTGTTATTTCCGAGGAGTCGGCATCCCGGGATAAGCTGGTGAGCCGGCTGACCTATGCCCGATCTGTTCCAGTGCCTGAAGCTGATTTCATACTGGTACTCAAGGGAGAGGAACAGGCAATGACTGCCATTGAGTTGGCACGGGAAGGAACCTTCGAGAATCCTCAACTCAGCGCCACGTTGATTCTTGAAACAGATTTCCTCTGGTCTGATGATCCGGACAACGAAGTATCGACGGATGAAGTCAACGAGAAAACCGGTGTACCGGAGTGGATATTATCCGGACCCGGTATTAAGGCCGAACGTTGCTTGTGGATTCCTGACAGCCGCTGCTGGGTCGACCTCCGGAACGAACGGAACAGGGAGTTCCCCCTGGGGGTGGACATTATCCTTGTCGATAGAGAGGGTAGGCTGGCCGCCCTCCCGCGAACGACCCGGATGCATGGCAGGATGGAGTCACGCTGATGGGATATGTCGCGGTTAAAGGTGGTACCGAAGCTATTGAGGCGTCTTTACAACGCCTCCGTAATCAACGCATCGAAGACGGCATCCTGCTGGACATCGCGGCCGTTAGATCCGGGATGAAGGTACTCATCGATCAGATTATGGCCGAGGCAAGTCTGTACGACGAGACGATGGCGGCCCTGGCGGTGAAGCAGGCCGAAGGAAGCCCTGAGGAAGCTGTATTTCTCCTGAGGGCCTTCCGGTCAACCATGCCCCGACTTCACTA
>JAUVIY010000058.1 GCA_030592625.1 Spirochaeta sp.
AATCTTGTGAAGCATGTACTCTTCCGTAACCTTGCTCCGCCCGCGACCCGTGAAAAAACCCATGATAATAATTCGAAGCCGAGCGAAAAGAGACAGTTCGGCGAACTCCCGGTCCAGGAGTATCGGTTGATTGGCGGATGCATCGTCAAGACGCATCGGTTCTTCATTCAAATCCTGAGTTTCACCAATTTTCAACAATAATGACCGCCGCTCCTCACGGGAAATTTCCCGGGCGAGGCGGTCGAAAACGGATTCCATACCTTTAGGATAGCACCATTATGCCGAGACGTCGAAAAATTGTGTTCTTGGAAGCGGATTTACTTCAACTTTACCCATCATCAGGTAGCGGATACCGTGAACCGCAGCGGCGGCGGCACTCGTTGTTGTCGTATAGGGAATCTTCTGTGAGACGGCTTCAGTTCGCATATCTTCATCCCCGATCTGACTGTACCTTCCGCTGGGAGTGTTAATCAGCAACTGGATTCTGCCGGATCGCATGTGATCGACGACATTGGGGTGACCTTCATGAACTTTTAGAATAACTTCCGCGAATATCCCGTTCTCAAAGAGATAATTCGCCGTACCCCGGGTGGCGCAGATGTTAAACCCGAGATCGACGAGTTCACGCACCGTCGGCAGGATGGTTTCACGGTCCCGCTTGTTCACCGATACAAAAACCCGTCCGGCCCGGGGCAGCAGGGAATTCACCGCCGCCTGAACCTTGGCGAATGCCTCGCCGAATGTGGCACCGGTTCCGATGGCCTCACCGGTAGATCTCATTTCCGGTCCAAGTACGGGGTCGAGTCCGGCGAACCTGTCGAAGGAGAACACAGCCTCTTTGACGGCCCAGCCGGTCAGGCAGCGTCCCTCACCGTATCCATTTTCGTCCACGAGACCCTGATCGACCAATGACTGCCCTTCCCAGACCCTAACGGCGGCACCGAGAATATCCACACCTGAGGCCTTGCTCAGAAACGGGATGGTTCGCGAGGCCCGGGGATTCACCTCAAGCAGGTAAAGAATATCATCCTTGACTGCGAACTGAATGTTAATGAATCCGATAATTTCGAATTCTTTTGCGATTCTCCGGGCGGCTTCCCGCATGGCATCCAGTATCCGGGGGCTTGATTTGTACGGTGGAAAAACCGCTGCCGAGTCTCCTGAATGAATGCCGGCGGCTTCGATATGCTGAAGGATTCCGCCGACATAGAGGTTTTCTCCGTCGGCAATGGCATCCAGGTCGTATTCGAACGCGTCTTCAAGGAACTGATCCACCAGAACCGGCCGTTCAGGAGACACCGGGATACCCCGAGTCAGGAACGTTTCCAGTTCCTCCTCGTTATAGGCAATCATCATGCTTCGCCCGCCCAGAACGAACGAGTGCCTGAGCAAAACAGGAAACCCGATCTGTCGGGCCAGAAGAACCACGTCCTCCCGGGTGGTTGCACTGCGATTCTCCGGCTGCCTCAGACCAATCCTGGATATCGCCTCGGTAAAGAGCTGACGGTCTTCGCTGCGGTGGATCTGTTCGACATTTGTGCCGACAATTTCAGCTCCTGAGGCCTCAAGTTCCTCGGCCATATTCAAGGGTGTCTGACCACCCAGTTGAACAACCACCCTGCGAGAATCTTCCTTCATCAGGACGTCCTTGACGTGCTCCAGGGTAAGGGGCTCCAGATAAAGCCGGCTGGATGTGTTGTAATCGGTGGACACCGTTTCGGGATTGCTGTTCACCATGATGGTTTCCCGTCCGAGTTTTCTCCAGGCCATGGAGGCCAGAGTACAGCCGGTGTCGAATTCCAGGCCCTGACCGATCCTGTTGGGTCCCGAAGCAATAATGATAACACTTTCAGGACCAAGGGGTTCCCCTTCGTCCACTTCTCCCCAGGTTGAATAGAAGTAGGGAGTTGTCGCTTCGAACTCACCGGCACAGGTATCGACGATATGGTAGCAAGGCTTCAGTTTTTCTTTAACCCGAAGGTTTCGGAGGTCATCCCCGTCAATTCCGGCAACGGCTGCAATTCTCTTATCCGACAGTCCTGCCCTTTTCGCCTCGATATATAAAGAGACTTCAGGAATTCCGGCGGCATCGGCAATCCGGGATTCAATATCTACCTGATAAGCCATCTGATGAAGGAACCAGGGATCAAAACCTGTCTTTTCCGCAATACCGGCCAGAGCCCCCCGTCCCTCCCGCTTCAGAACCGTAAAAGCCGTCAGGAGGCGCCTCGGATGGGCGCTGACAAGAATACGTTCCTCATCGGTGGATGAAAAATTCATCTCTTCAAATCCATCGAATCCAGACTCGCAGGCCCGTATCGCCTTGTTCATCGCTTCAAGGGCGGTCCGTCCCAATGCCAGAGATTCTCCGACGGATTTCATCTGAGTCCCCAAAATACCGTAAGCTGAGGGAAATTTTTCGGTTTCGAACCGCGGCACCTTAACGGCGCAGTAATCCAGTACCGGCTCGAAAGCCAGCGCCGTCATACCGGTAATTTCATTCACCACTTCATCCAGAGTGTAGCCGACAGCCAATTTAGCCGAGCCCCTGGCAATGGGGAATCCGGTCGCTTTGGAGGCCAGAGCCGAAGACCGTGAAACCCGGGGATTCATTTCGATAACCACCATGCGGCCGGTACCCGGCTGGACGGCAAATTGAACATTGGATCCACCACAGTCAACACCAATCGCCCTCAGGATATCGATGGCGGCGGTTCTCATCCTCTGATAATCCCGGTCGGAGAGGGTCTGGGCCGGTGCGATAGTGATGCTGTCCCCGGTATGGGTTCCCATGGGATCGATGTTCTCGATGGAGCAGACGATGACGGCGTTATCGGCCCGATCCCTCATCACCTCGAGTTCAAACTCCTTCCAGCCGATGAGGGATTCCTCAATCAATGCCTCGCCTGAGGGACTTGCACGGAGAGCCTTGTCCACCAGAGAATCGAATTCGTTCTCCTCGAAGGCGGTGGAGCCGCCCATACCACCAAGGGTGAAGCTGGGCCGGATGATGATTGGAAAACCTGTTTCCTTCGCCATCACCCTGGCGGCCGCGATACTGCGGCAGGAGGCGGATCTGGGCGATTCGAGACCCAGTGACTCAATAACCTTCTTGAATGCCGAACGGTCTTCCGCTTTCTTTATGGATTCGCTCGAGGCGCCGATTACCTCGACGCCGTATTTTTCCAGAATCCCCAGCTCCCGGAGCTCCAGGGTGAGATTCAATGCTGTCTGCCCTCCCATCGTGGAGAGCAGTGCATCGGGCTTCTCTTTCCGTATAATAGCTTCAATGTATTCGGGTTTCAGCGGCTCGACGTAAATGCTGTCGGCGATCCCCGGAGTCGTCATCACCGTAGCGGGATTCGGATTCACCAGAACCACCCGATACCCTTCCTCCTCCAGTGCCCTGACGGCTTGAGTTCCCGAATAGTCGAACTCGCAGGCCTGTCCGATGACAATAGGACCGGAACCGATAATCATGATGGTTTTAAGATCTGTTCTCGCCGGCATGCATTACCCCTTGAGAGTGTCGAGAAATGTATCGAATACCCAGGCCGAATCAACCGGTCCGGGGGCCGCTTCAGGGTGATGCTGGACACAGATGAACTTCAGTTCCTTATTTTCCAGACCCTCGACACTTCCGTCGTTGGCGTTGCGGAATCTCACTTCGAAACCTTCAGGCAGGCTTTTCTCATCCACCGCGAATCCGTGATTCTGACTGGTAACGAATACCCGGCCTGTTTTCTCATCCCGTACCGGATGATTCACGCCGTGATGTCCGAAGCTCATCTTGTAGGTGGAAGCGCCTGCGGCCCGGGCCAGAATCTGGTGTCCCAGACAGATACCCCAGAGCGGCAGCTTTCCCATGAGCTGTTCTGCGACGTCGGTGGGACCCTCCAGAGGTTCGGGGTCTCCCGGACCGTTGGACAGCAGCAAAGCATCCGGGTTCAGCTTAAGTACATCGGAAACACCCGAATCTGAGGGAAGTACCGAAACCCGACATCCCCGTTCCATAAGCTCCCTGATAATATTCATCTTCACTCCGCAGTCCAGCAGCGCAACATGCGGAACGCCTTTTTCATTAAAAGTTACGAGTGTTTCCGTTCCCACCTCACCGGTGAGGTTCAGCCCGGTCATCGAGGGCATTTTTCCAGCGAAGGCCGTCGCCTCATTCATCCCGGCATCATCAAGGACACCGTCGTTTACCGGTCTTACGATAATTCCGTTTTTACTTCCCTCAGTGCGCAGCTTGAGTGTAAGACCACGTGTATCGATATCGCTTATTCCACAGATACCATTCTCCTTGAGAAAGTCATCCAGACATTTCCGACCCTCAGGCACAGGTCCGTCATATAACGAACGGACAATCAGTCCACCAGGCATGATTCCTCTGACTCCCTTTCTGCTCTGCTCCGGTCCGATTTCCGACCATTCGTCATCATCCCCATAGTTACCGATATGAGGAGAAGTGAATAAAACCATCTGTCCTGTGTACGACGGATCGGTGAGTATCTCGTGATAGCCCGTCATTCCGGTATTGAAGATAACCTCTCCGCTGAAAGAAGCTTCTTCGTTTTCGAGAGCATCAGTGGTGGGAGGTGATGCACCGAACCACCTTCCGGACCAGACGCTGCCGTCGTCGAGTATCAGGTAAGCGATGGAATTCATGCGGATAGAATGTATAAATATACAGTTTTAGTCAATATTTATGCAGAATATTGTTGGTCAAATAAGCTTTGGTGACCTCTGGCGAGATCTGGTTTATTCATTTTTCGGGATTCGGGTTCAGTTTCCCGAACCGTACAGCTGAAAATGACCGAAGCTGAGGATTGATTTCCCAGACAATCGAATCTTCCGTTTCCATGTATAAGGTAAAACCGGAGGATTGATGCAGCTTGATGGAACCCCTGTTGTTTCGCATGCTGCGGCTTAAGAGTTGCTGAAAACCTTTTAGCCTGCAATCCTCAATCATATCGGCCATGAGTTGTCCCCCAAGACCTTGTTTCTGCATTGAGGGAAGAATTGCAATGTCCAGAGTATGCGCTTTATGTGGATCAGGATTTTCCCGGGGCCATCCTGTATAACGATAAAATCCAATAATCCGGTTATCTTCGAATAGATATTTAACGGTATCGGTCTTCAAGTTGTGACTCCGGATCATTTCCCCGACTTTCTCATTGTCCGTTTTTTCGCCCCATTCCGATCCCGGCGGCCATTCGGCATTAAGAAGCTCAATGATGTCAGAATAATCCGGCAGTCCTTTTATCTCTTTTAATTCCATGTCTGATTATTGCATATCAGGGTAAAAAAGAAATCTGCAATATCTCTATCACCCGGCGCTTTCTGCGGGGATTGATTCATCCCCATAGGTAGAAATTAATTACGTTTCCAGAAATCTCATTCATGTGATTTAGTTGATTTGGGATGAATCAATGCCTCTGAGCGCCGAACGCATGTGAGGAAGAGGCGCCATGGACGGCGCCATCAGCGAAGAGGCCGGGCCGGAGTCCGACGACAGGATGTTGTCGGATGGAGGGCGATTCACCCGGATGGAGAATCTGATTCCCCCGGGGGAATCGACTTTTTCAGCGCCAACCTCGTGTTGGCTTGAAAAAGCCGCCTCCGAGTCCTGCAGTCGACATAGCGGTGCTTTGTCCTGCACTCGTTCAAGGAGGCAACAAACAAATTTGCTGCCTCCCCTCTCTCCGTTTGGCCATCCTGTCGACTCTTCCTCGTTATCGCTCGGCGGACTCTGCGGGGTTCGATTCCCCCAGATGGATATTAAAAAGAAAAGCCGACCCGGAGGGCCGACTTTTCTTTTTAGTCCCTAGGGGAATCGAACCCCTATTTGAAGAATGAGAATCTCCTGTCCTGACCGTTAGACGAAGGGACCGACTTCTCTTGCTGTACTTCCCGGGGAGGATTTGAACCCCCAAAGGCAGAACCAGAATCTGCAGTGTTACCAATTACACTACCGGGAATTGTGTATTCCGAGACGTAATTTATCTCAAGGCATGAAGACGAGTCAAGCGTCTACATCTCCTCGCCTTCATAATTTATCAGAGTCGTCACCTCGATGCCCGGCAGCTTGTCCTGGAAGTTCAGAAAGGACAGTCCGATAACCCCGAATACGTTTTTCACCGTGGCACCTCCTTTCTCCAATATGGAACGGGCGGCGCTGAGGGTTCCACCGGTGGCGATCAGATCGTCGATGAGCAGGACGTCCTTACCGGCGGGGACGTCGGTTTTGTGGATTTCAACCGCCGCTTCCCCGTACTCCAGCCGATAGTCCTGTCTCCAGGTTTCGCCCGGCAGTTTGCCGGCCTTGCGCACAAGAATGAGAGGTATGCCCAGCCTGTCGGCCAGAGGGGCGGCAAAAATGAAGCCCCGGGATTCGATTCCGGCTACAGCGGCGACTTCTGTGTCTTTATATATCTCCACCATGCGATCGACGCAGAAATGAAACGCCTCGGGATTGGTGAGAATACTGGTGATATCGAAGAAGAGGATTCCTTCTTTCGGGTAATTGGGAACCTTGCGGATGGCTTTATCCAGATCGTAGGTTAGGCTCATAATCTCCTCCTCAGGAGAAACACACTATAATGTCGACAGTAAATGGGTCAATATTCAATCTCGAACTCTAGGGGTAAGAACGCCGGAATCCCGACACCCGGGCGGCAGCATTCAGCTCCAGCCCCGATCGTTCACCCTGCATGAGTCTGTGATAGCCCAGGGCGGCAATCATGGCGCCGTTGTCGGTGCACAGGGCCATGGATGGAAAGTATGAATCAAGAGACTCGTCTTCGGTGAGTGATTTTCGTAGATATCGGTTGGCCGATACGCCTCCACCGACCACCACCCGGTTGATTCCAGTATCTCCGGCTGCCCTTTTAACACGCTTAACGAGCACATCGATTGCAGCTTTACGGAAGGATGCGGCGATGTTCTCAAGGCTATCCTCGGCACCATCGCTGCGGAACTGATCCAGCTGGTGAATGGCGGCGGTCTTCAGACCGGAATAGGATACATCATAGCGGTGGTTACCCTTGTGCAGCCTGGGCTCCGGAAAACGGAATGCCGTCGGATCCCCGTTTTCAGCCAGGCGGTCCAGAACGACACCCCCTGGATAACCCATGTTGTAGAACTTGGCCACCTTGTCAAAGGCTTCTCCACAGGCATCGTCGATGGTAGTCCCCAGTACGGTAACTTCCTCCATGGATTCAACACGACAGAGTATCGTATGACCTCCTGAAACGATGAGACCCAGATAGGGATAATCAATTTCGTATTCCAGATGGGGTGCATAAAGATGTGCCATCATGTGATCCACGCCAACCCAGGGCTTGCCGGCGGACCACGCCAGACCCTTTGCATAGGATAGCCCCACCAGCAGTGAACCAATCAGCCCTGGTCGGAAGGTTACGGCTATGGCATCGATATTATCCGCCAGAGAAACTCCAGCCTCGGTGAGGGCGCGAGAGGTCACCTCATCAATCCATTCCACATGGAGTCTTGATGCAATTTCAGGAACGACGCCGTTCCACGGCGCGTGGCGCTCAACCTGGGTGGCGACAATATTCGACAGGATCTTTTTCCCGTCGACGACAACAGCCACGGAGCATTCGTCACAACTCGTTTCAATGCCGAGAACATTCATAAACATAACTATATAAAAAAAAGCAGAAAAGGGCATCGCCACTTACCTGCTATCATAAAATGGAGAGAACGAGCCGAATTAACTGAAAATATATTCTCTGATCGGTTCCGCTTCGGTACGGAGCTTTTTCAGGGCGCGCATTTCAATCTGTCTGACGGTTTCCGGGGAGATACCCATTTTTTCACCAATCATTTTAAGGGTGTATTTCTTGTCGCCGTCGAAAGCGAAGCGATACATGAGTATAGCCTTTTCCCGTTCCCTCAGGATTCCCAGGAAACGCCTGGTATCTTCCTTCAGGCTCTTTCGTACAAGTTCACCATCAGGCCTGTAGGAATTATCCTCGATTACGTCCAATAGGGTTCCACTGTTCATATTGATCTCGGAATCCAGGGAAACGGTCGAGCCGGCAAGATCCATTACAGATGAAACTTCCTTTTCGTTCATTCCTGTATAAGCCGCCAATTCTTCAATGCTGGGTTGCCGGTAATATTCCTGTGAGAACTCCTCAGATATTTTCTGCAGTCGCTTCAGGGCTTCTTCCTTCCGGTGAGGAAGACGGATTGCCCTCTTTTTATTGGTGATGGCTCGGCTGATGGACTGCTTGATCCACCAGGAAGCATAAGTACTGAACCTCACCTCTTTCCTGTAATCGTATTTCTCCGCAGCTTTGATAAGACCAAGATTTCCTTCCTGTATCAGGTCCATCAGACCCATCTCGGGACTGACATAGGCTTTGGCTATTTTAACAACCAGGCGGAGATTTGCATTGATCAGTGAGTTGAGTGCTTCATGATCGTCATTCTCAATGCGGTGAGAAAAAGCCAGCTCTTCTTCATAGTTCAGAAGGTTGAAGCGGCTGATTTCCTCAAGATAGGTATGAAGCGTCAGATCCGAATCATCGTATTTAGTCTTTTTCATATTCATCTCGACACTTTATAAACAATTACCATGCCAAGATCTTCACAATGTCTACACAAACACTTAATTATCGAGTGTCTAATAAATTACAGCGATATACAAAAAGGGCGATTCCGTCAGGAATCGCCCACTGTATACTTTTGGATACAGAAAGTTAGCGGATTGATCGTACCAAAATCAGTATTATGAACTGATATCGATAGAGGATCCCGGCAGACCGGCGGAAAGCTGGTCATACATCATGTCTGCGATACCCAGGTCAGCTGTTCTGCTGATACTCTTGGCATACTCATCGTAGAGTTGATCTTCAAAGAGCTTCTCACCGGAGTTCTTCGGGATCAGGGTGTCATCAGATAATGTAGCACGCATTGAGTCAAGCATCATTTTTACAAACAAAGATTCGAATTCTTCACAGACTTCGCGCAGTTCATTTGTATCGCCGCTCACAGAACGTCGTGCCAGCTCATCGGTCTCCAGGGATGTTTTATTCGCATCGTATGCCATTTGGCCGCTCATCATCGGATTAATTGTCATCCCATTCCCCTTTTCATCTTTCATCTTTCATCTTTCAACAGTTCATCAGTTCCCTAGCGTTTCAGGTTGTTGGCGATTCCCAACATGGCGTCTGAAGTCTGTATGGCCTTGGAGTTCAGTTCGTAGGCTCTCTGGGCCACAATCATTCCCACCATTTCTTTTACTACCGAGACATTCGAGTTCTCGAGGAATTTATGGTAAACCTTGCCCATTCCGTCCTCTCCGGGACGTCCCCGTACCGCTTCGCCGGAGGCCGGTGTTTCCATGAAAAGATTCTCACCAATAGCCTGGAGACCGGCTGAGTTGATGAAACGATACAATTCAACCTGTCCGACGGTAACCGGATCGTCCTGACCGGGTATCTTCACCGTTACCCTGCCCTGCTGGCTCACCGCCAGGCTTTCGGGCAGAAAATTGGGTGGTAGAATCAGTTCCGGCATCAGCCGATACCCGTTGGAACTGACAAATTGACCGTTGGCGTCGATTTTAAAAGATCCGTCCCGGGTATAACCCCAGGTACCGTCCATATTGAGTACCCGGAAAAACCCCTCACCCATGACGGCCATATCACCCAGAGCATCGGTCTGTTTCAGTGAACCCTGGCTGAATATGCGCTGGGAGGCACCAACCTTGACACCATGACCCACCTGAATACCTGTCGGTGTGACGGTTCGTTCGGTTGCCGGAGTGCCCGCGATTCGGGAGTTCAAATAGATCAGGTCTTCAAAATCAGCACGCACCTGCTTGTAACCATTGGTATTGACGTTGGAGAGGTTGTTGGAAATTGTATCAATATTGAATTGCTGACCGTGCATCCCTGTTGCGGCGGTCCAGAGTGATCTCATCATTTCTTATATTCCCCTAGTATTTTGCGGCCTGACCGATCAGACGATTGAGCAGTGAATCATGAGTCGATATCACCTTCTGATTGGCCTCGTATGCCCGGTTCACCTCAATCAGGTTCACCATTTCAGTGACGGGATTGACATTGGAACCCTCAAGAAAGCCCTGAAGGACACCCGGCCGGTCGAGGCCTTCCAGGTCCCTTGCCGAACCGGAATGCTCATTTTCCGTCCAGAAGCTCGTACCCTGTTTCTGAAGGAATCGAGTCCTGGCGAAACCTACAATTTTAATCGTGTCCAGAAGCTCAGGATCGGCTTCGATAGTTTCCTGCTGCCAGACCCGACCCAGTTTGTCGATGGAAACATGGTCTTCGGTAATCCGGATGATGCCGTTCTCACCCATCACCGGAAAACCGTCTTTGGTTTCCAGAATCTGTTCCTTGCCCAGCCAGAATGAGCCGTTACGGGTGTAGCGAATCCCCTGCGGGGTGTCCACGGTGAAAAAACCCTCGTCCTCGAGAGCCAGATCGAATGTATTTTCGGTCACCTTCAGGGAACCCTGCTCGAAAATCGTGTAAGACTCGTTGTACTCGACACCCATCCCCAGTTTCCCCACCACCGGAGCGGTGTCCACGCTGCCCAGCGGGAAGCGGGATACCCCGTTGTCTTCAAAACGGCGAATCATGAGTTCGGGAAACGCCTTGTGTACCGATGTGTCCCTTTTGTAGCCGTTCAGATCGACATTGGCCAGATTGTTGGACAGAGCATCCAGACGGTGCTCCTGAGCCCGCATTCCACTGGCCCCTGTATACAATCCTCTGATCATTCATCCCCCCCGGACCATCGTTGCCGGCGGTCCTCATTTCTATCATCGGAATTACAGGAGGCGACTTAATTTATATGAGGTTATTTATATGACCTCTGACTCCCTTCGGTTATAATCTCATTCATGGAAGATTTACCCTTGTACTGGACCGATCCGGATATATGCGAAACTGATGCCGTTATCCTGGCCGCTGAGCCGTTTGATGGAGGATGGCGACTCACCCTGGATCGGACACCGTTTTACCCCGGGGGCGGCGGACAACCAGCGGATCGTGGCGAAATCGACGGTAGACCTCTCGTCACCATTCGCAAAGAAAATGACCGGATCATTCACGAGATTTCTTCCGATAAGCCTTATACCGCCGGAGTCGTCGTCCGATGCAATGTCGATCCCG
>JAUVIY010000205.1 GCA_030592625.1 Spirochaeta sp.
CGGCGACAAGGGACGCAGCGGGCGATACAGGAAGGAGCATGAGCTGAAAGGCCTGCAGGTCTGGCCGGAAGGCGATATACCGGAATCCATCAGAATTCCCGGCGGCGCCGTACTCTGGCCGGCTCTCCGTGATGATGGAGACACCGTATCCCTGCGCTTTCTGGACAGTCGCAACGAGGCGGAACTGATCCATAAGGCTGGTTTGGCCAGGCTGGCCCGCATTCACTGGAACAGGCAAATTCAGGACTTCAGGAAGAGCCTTCATCTTGGAGGTCAGGCCCGGGTGAATGCTGCATACCTCGGAGGGGCCTCTTCCCTGGAAGAGGAGCTCTGGGACAAGGTGATTCACGATATTTTTTCTTATGAGACGATACGGGACGAAGGACTCTGGTCGTCCAGGCTGGCGGAAGGGGGCAGAGAACTGTTTCCCCTGGCCGAGGAATACAGGGCTCTGATATCACTGGTACTGGAAACCTACGGTGAGGTGCGAAGCGTTTTAACAGATATGGCGGGTAAAAGCCACAGGCCGGTTTTCGTCAAGGAACGTTTGTCCGAGGTTGAGGGACTCGTTCCGAAAGAATTCATCAGTTATTACAAACCGGATACCTGGAGATCCATTCCCAGATGGCTTCAGGCCGTTGTATCCCGGGCGAGAAAAGGTACTGCCGATCCCGGAAAAGATCATAAGTCTGCAGGAATATGGGAACCTTTGAGGAATCGTCTGTCTGAAATGATCGAAAACCTGTCCCCGATGGCGGGTGATGAGAAACGCAGGGCCCTGGATGAGGCCCAAATCATGATTGAGGAATTGCGAGTCGCACTTTTCGCTGCTGGAGAAGTTCGGGCTGTCGGTAAAATATCGGAAAGCAGAATGAAAAAGCACCTGGATAAAATAGAACGTATGCTTTAGTGGGATTTCTTCTCATGATTTCTTATATTTATGGTATGAAATACAAAATCGATAAATTTACAGCAAACCAGGTTATCCTGGTCTTTATTTTAATACTCATTTTTTCATCAAGCGCCCTGTACGCGGAAGTCGGGGTTCTGGATACTCTGAGAGCCGACGATTTCTTCTCTCTGCTGGAAGAAAACCTCAGTGAGGGGAACGGCATTATTCTGGATGTCCGAACTCCCGGGGAGTATGAGGCCGGCAATGCGCCGGGATCGGTCAACATCGATTTCTACGATTCGGATTTCAGAAATACGATCGATGCACTTGATAATAATGAGATTTATTTTTTATATTGCCAATCCGGAAACAGAAGCGGCAAGACTCTGAGAATGATGAAAAATCTCGGTTTTATTGAAGTACATGATCTCTCGGGGGGCTGGTCGAAGAACGCCGCCGGACTTCTGGCACTGGATAACGAGTAGAATCCGGCCGCCATGCGATATCATCTTCGTCACCGTCTTTCCAGAATTGCGCATACTATGGATATCATCCGCAGGGTGATTCTTTCGATTTTCTTCTGGGGTTTGATTATATTCCTTATCGTGGCATTTATCGGAAACAGGCCACCGGCGGTGAAGGATGGCAGTCTGCTTGTGGTGAATCCGTACGGCAGGCTGGTGGACGCTTATACCTTACCTATGAGTTACCGCGGGGTGCCTGTCGGCGGGTATTTGAACGAAACCCTGCTTGATGATCTGGTTACCGCTCTGGACCTGGCTTCGGACGATCCACGTATCGAAGGGCTCTGGGTGCGCCTTGATGATATGACAGGAGGCGGATCAGCGACTGTCGGGGAGCTGGCGGATGCGGTGAAGCGCTTCGGAGAGACCGGGAAAACTGTTATTACAAGCGCCGATACTTTCGATAATGGTCGCTATCGCATCGCATCCTCATCGGATTATATCATCGTTGACCGGCTCGGGGAGGTTTTTCCTGTCGGTTACGGTTACTGGCGGGCCTATTATGCGGAAGGTCTGGAAAAATTCGGAGTCGAAGCGGAATTGTTCCGGTCCGGCGAATCGAAAACCGGAGCGGAGAATTTCATCCTTGACGGCATGTCGGAAGCCGCCCGTCGTGACGAAGAGCGACTGCTTACAGATCTGTGGGAAACCTGGCTCGAAAATGTAGCGGAAAACCGGGATATGGATTCCGGAGAATTGGCGGAATGGATCAATAACTATGACAGGTATCTTGCGGAAGCCGGAGGAGACGGTTCAAGGGCCGCACTGGATGCCGGGTTGGTGGACAAGGTTGAGACCGGCGGTGTGGTGGATCAACTCCTTGAAAATAATTTCGGATATGAGGCTTCTCGTCGAATTGATGCCGCCGATTACGTCATGGGTCAGTATCCCGGAAAGAACAGGGGATCGGCGATAGCTGTTATTCCTGTTGTGGGTACACTCGTCTATGGCGAGGGCGGTACAGGTATGGCGGGAAGCGACGATGTTATCGGTGCCATTACTGCGGCCAGGGAAACTCCGGGAGTCGAAGCCATGGTTATTCGTATTGATAGTCCCGGTGGGGATGTACGGGCCGGAGAAGCTGTTAGAAGAGCACTGGAAGAAACACGCTACGAATGGGGTCTTCCGGTGGTTGCATCAATGGGTAATCTTGCGGCTTCCGGCGGTTACTGGATCGCTGTCGAATCCGATATTATCGTTACCAGACCGGAAACCATTACCGGTTCAATCGGTGTTTACAGCCTCTCATTGAATTTCGAAGAGGCTCTCTCCAGATGGCTTGGAATACGGTTTGACGGAATCGGTACTACACCGTGGTCGGGAGCCGGTCACCCCGGCCGGTCATTGGATGAGAGAACGGCCTCCCTGTATGCTGCGGGAGTCGCCGACATTGATGGAATGTTTCGTAATCTGGTTGCGGAAAAACGCAGCCTCTCGAAGGAAGAAGTTGATGCCCTGGCCGGTGGCATACCGTGGTCCGGCAGCCGCGCCCTGAGCAGCGGTCTGGCGGATATCAGCGGCGGATTGAAAGAAGCCCGACAATCGGCGGCCGATCTTGCCGGTCTTGATAGCTGGCACACCATCTATTTCGATAAAACAGCCGATCCACGGGAAGAATTGCTGGGGCGATTGCTGTGGGGAAGAAGAAGTATCCGATCGGCTGCATCCGGAACCATAAGATTCTGAGACAGACCGTCAGGTGGCGAACCAGTATCCTTCTCCCTTTTCGTCATACAGATAGTCCATAACCCTGGGCCAGGCCGGTTCGGCCATTCCGTCATTCCAATCCAGGAACATGGACTTGAGCTGTTCGACAATTTCAGGTTCTTCCTCAGCCAGATTCATATTTTCTTCCCGGTCTTCCCTGAGATTGTAGAGCCAGATTCTACCGTCTTTGCCGTTCATCATCAGTTTCCAATCATCGTACTGAATGATGTGATTATATTCGCTGCGCCAGTACAAGGGGCGGTTCGTCGATTCCTCCATGGCGGTTGGA
This sequence comes from Spirochaeta sp., assembly GCA_030592625.1. Taxonomy (GTDB): domain Bacteria; phylum Spirochaetota; class Spirochaetia; order DSM-2461; family DSM-2461; genus UBA2779. The sequence goes on from JAUVIY010000205.1 coordinate 3,413, forward strand.
TCCATAAGATTAATGCCGTCCATCACTCTGTCGCTCGGCAGAGGTACGTCGGCAGAGGCCAGTATGGTGTTGAAGAGATCAAGTTGAATCACCGGTTTGTCTTCAAAACGGCCGCCTTCAATCACTCCGGGCCACTTTATCATCAGGGGAACCGATATGCCGCCTTCGAAATGCGACATCTTACCGCCTTTAAGCGGGTCATTGCCGGTCGCCATGGTGTATGTTGCCCCGCCGTTATCGCTTGAAAATATCACAAGGGTGTTATCGGCTACACCTGCCGCTTCAAGGCTGGTAAGAATACGCCCGACTGCATCATCAAGCTGGGCAATCATGGCGTAATAGATCCGTTTTCTGGGGTCTTCAACATGAGAAAACTGAGAAGTGTATTCCGTGAGAGCCTGAAACGGCGTATGGGGAGCCGAAAATGGAACATAGAGAAAGAACGGCTCATCGACTGATGCCGCGTCATGGATTCTTGCGGAAGCCTCCCTGGCGAATGCATCGGTGAGATGAACATCTTCTTCGACTATCTCACCATTCCTCTGTATCGCGCTGTAGCCGTCTCTCTCCTGTCTCCAGATATGTTTTTCACTGAATTCATCGAACTGCCAGCTCTCGACAGTGGGGAGTTCCGGGTCAATAAAATAACTGAAGGCTTCCAGGAACCCGTAATATGAATCGAAGCCCCGGTTGTTGGGGTGCTGCAGCTCGCCATATCCCAGATGCCATTTCCCGACGATATCACAGCGATATCCGGCGGCCGACAGGGCTTCACTCAGGAGAATTTCAGTCGGCGGCATGCCCTGCATCTCAATCTGATCCGGGAAAGGTATACTTTCATTTTCTACGAGGTACATGGGTTTTGTATCGACCAGATATTTGAATCCCAGGTATTCGAGTTTGCTCCCGGCATATCTGGTCATGGGTTGGCTGTCGAAACCGTAGCGGTTCTGGTATCGCCCCGTCAGCAGGCCGGCCCGTGAAGGAGAACAAATGGTAGACGTCGCATATGCCCGGTTATAGGTGATGCCATCCTGGCCTATCGAATCGATGTTGGGCGTTTTTACATAAGGAGATCCGTACAGGGATATATCCGTCAAACCCAGATCATCGGTAAGTATGACGACGATGTTCGGCCGGGACAGGCCGAGAGACAAATCAGCAAGGGAATCGAGATATAAGTCCTTTCCGGACTGAAGATCCGGATCGAATTCAATATCCCATTCCCTGCTCTTCAATGGTCTGATCGACCAGACGATAAGTACGGCGATAAGTGCCGAAAGGGCCAGGAGCAGGCTCTTCTTCACGACTTAACCCCTTGATTGAGTATGTGTTGAGAATCCTACCAAGGGAGAAACGAAATGAAAAGGCATTAAAATGATCGCTAAAGGATTCGAACCTTCGACCTTTGCCTCCGGAGGGCAACGCTCTATCCAGCTGAGCTAAGCGACCGCAGTAAGGAACATTATCGGTATGCTCATCTTGAGTCAAGGCGATGTGGGCATGAGACGCCGCTCTGACGGTTCCTCCCTAATCCTCTTCAATTCCCATGATTTTACCGACTCGGTGCAGATGCCTGTCGGTTCCTTCGTACTCGGCTGCCATGAATCTTTTGAGCATATCCACCGGCGCGTCCGGATAATCGATACGACCTCCAAAGGCGATGAACTGGCAGTCGTTATGTTCCTTGGCCATCGCTGCAGCATAGGCATTCTGGGGCAGTGC
>JAUVIY010000345.1 GCA_030592625.1 Spirochaeta sp.
GGGGTGTCATTGCGGTGTAACGGCTTAAGCTGGAACGAACCAGAAAATGATTAACCTCCTGAATGGATCGGGCGACCTTTAAAAGGGTCGCCTTTTTTGTATCAGCAGGTGCAAGGAGGCAGATATGCCGGATAGGGGTTATATTGTTCTATTTGATACAACTCTGAGAGATGGTGGACAGACCCGGGGCGTCCATTTTTCAGTAGAAGATAAAATCAAACTGACTTGTGCACTTGATGAAATGGGATTCGAATACATCGAAGGCGGCTGGCCCGGATCCAATCCCAAAGATATCAGGTACTTCGAGGAGATGAAAAAAATCCCCCTCAAGTACGCAAGGCTCACTTCCTTTTCATCGACTCGGTTCAAAGACACCGATCCTGCTCAAGACAAGATTCTTGCAGAGCTCCTGAAAGCGGAAACCCCGGTGTTTACGATATTCGGAAAAAGCTGGGATATGCATGTCTATGAATCCCTCGGTACCACACTCGAAGAAAACCTGAGCATGATTTACTCCACCATAGAATATCTCAAACCTCGGGGCGAAGAAGTCGTGTACGATGCCGAGCATTATTTCGACGGTTACAAAACCAATCCGGAATATGCGATTAAAACCCTTAAAGCCGCCGCCGATGCCGGGGCCGACTGGATTGTCCTTTGCGATACGAACGGCGGCGCCTTGCCGGAAGAAGTCCGGACCGCCACGATAGCCGCAATCGACGCGGTGGACAAACCTGTCGGCATCCATACTCATGACGATGGTGACCTGTCCCTGGCCAATACCCTCGTTGCCGTCGAGTTGGGCGCAAAGATGGTACAGGGTACAGTCAACGGCCTGGGAGAGCGTTGCGGTAATGCCAATCTCTGCAGCGTGATTCCTGCATTGAGCATCAAATTGGGATATGAAACCCTTAAAAGGGAAAACATCGCCAAACTGACAAAGCTCAGCCATCTGGTTTCCGAACTGTCCAACAAACCTCATCAGGAAAGCCTCCCCTATGTCGGGGAGAGGGCATTCACCCACAAGGGCGGAATCCATGTTTCGGCCATCCGGAAGAATTCGAAACTCTATGAGCACATTCCGCCCGACTCAATCGGAAATCAGCGCTATATTCCCATAAGCGATCAGGCTGGAAAATCGAACATACTGCAGAAGGCCAGCGAGCTGGGCATGAAAGTGAAAGATGCTCATGCCAGAGCCATTGTGGCAAAAGTCAAGGAACTCGAAGCGGAAGGCTATCATTTCGAAGGTGCAGATGCGTCCTTCGAGCTGCTCACCGATGAACTCACCGGCAGGCGCCGGGAGTTCTTTACGGTTCATGGTTTCCGGGTGCATTCCTGGGAGAACGAAAAAGGGGAAATCTGGTCCGATGCGACCATCAAGGTTTCTGTTCCCGAATCCGTAGCGGGGGAGGGGGGGCACACGTCTCCCTTCGAGCATACCGTTGGTGAGGGAGCCGGTCCGGTGGAAGCCATGGACCGGGCTCTACACAAGGCCCTGGAAACCTTTTACCCCGGCATCTCAGGAATCCGCCTGACGGACTACAAGGTTCGTATCCTGGATGAGGAAGCCGGAAGCACCGCCATCACCCGGGTGCTGATAACCAGCAGTGACGGGAAACGGCATTGGGGCACCGTAGGTGTCTCGGAAAATATCATCGAGGCCTCGTGGAGAGCCTTGGTGGAATCCCTGGAATACAAACTCAAGAAAGATGAGGAAGATAATAATGGATAGGAAAATCACTATTTTTGATACGACGCTTCGGGACGGCGAGCAGTCACCCGGTGCATCCATGACGGTAGAACAGAAGATAGAAATGGCCGAAGCCATCGACAGGCTGGGGGTTGACCGGATCGAAGCGGGATTCCCCGTTTCCTCCCCCGTCCAGTTTGAAGCCGTCAGAAGAATTGGAGCTGCGGTAAAAAGTGCCACTGTTGTGGGGCTGGCCCGGTGCAAGAAGATCGACATCGATGCCGTCCGGGACTCCCTGGCCGATTGTTCCAATAAAATGATTCATGTGTTCATAGCAACCAGTCCCCTTCACATGAAGCACAAGCTGCGGATGAACGAGGATGAAGTGCTGGCCTCCATCACCGAACATGTCTCTTACGCCCGGGAGCAGGGCTTCGATCTGATTGAGTTCTCTCCTGAGGACGCCTCCCGATCTGAATGGGGCTTTATGGTTAAGGCTTTAAAAACAGCGGTAGCTGCCGGAGCGAACACACTGAATATCCCTGACACGGTGGGCTACGCCATGCCTGACGAGTACGGCGATCAGATGGCACGGCTTAAGAAAGCCATTCCCGATCTGGGAGATACTGTCAAGCTTTCCGCTCACTGTCATAACGATCTCGGTCTCGCAGTGGCTAATTCCCTGGCGGCGATTCGAGCCGGAGCGGATCAGGTGGAAGTCACTCTTAACGGAATCGGGGAGAGGGCCGGAAATGCCGCTCTTGAAGAGCTGGTGATGAGCTTGAAGGTCCGGAAAGACCTCTGGGATGTGGAGACAGGCATCAAAACGGAATATCTCTATCCCACGAGCAAATTATTGCAGAATATCACCGGTCTGGTGACACCCCGGAACAAGCCGATATTCGGCGATAACGTCTTCAGCCACGAGTCCGGCATTCATCAGGACGGGGTTCTCAAGCATAGGGAAACCTATGAAATCATGGACCCGGCTCATATCGGCCGGAACCGGGAGACCCTGGTGATGGGCCGTCATTCAGGAAAACATGCCCTGAAAGAAAAGCTTGAGCAGTACAACATCGTCCTTCATGGCGATCAGATGGACTCTCTCTACGAGAAGTTCATCGTTATCGCCGACAAGAAGAAAGAGGTGTATGATGAGGACCTCTTTACTCTCGTGTCCGAAGTTCTGGGCGACCTTCCCGCCGGCTGGCGGCTTGAGAGCTTCCAGACTTGGACGGGAAACAAAGTCATACCCTCGGCGACGGTACAGATGAAGAAGGGTGAAGGGATCTGCCTGGGCACCCAGACGGGAGATGGGCCAATCGACGCGGTGTTCAAGTCCATCGACCAGTGTACCGGCACCCCGGGCCGTCTCACCGAGTACGTCATACAGGCGGTAGGAAGCGGAAAGGACGCTCAGGGACAGGTGAAGCTCCAGGTGAATTTCGGCGGTGTTATCGCCGACGGCAAGGCTTCATCAACGGACATCATCGAAGCATCGGCGCTGGCCTACATCAATGCCCTCAAC
>JAUVIY010000070.1 GCA_030592625.1 Spirochaeta sp.
GTGGAGTCCTGGGGATCACCGAAAAGTTCATCGATCGCCGTGATGTGCATGCAGGTGTTGAAAGGGGAGACGAACGTTGTACCCTGGCCCAGGATCTGGAAACCTACAGGATCCGCAAATACGTCGGTGCCTACTACGCTGCCGTCAGCCGTCTTGACGCCATCGTTTTCACCGCAGGTGTCGGTGAGATGAATCCCACATATCGATGGAAGTCCCTGAAGAGTCTCGAAGCCCTGGGCATCAAAATCGACGAAAAGAAAAATGCCGTTTCCCGGAGCCGGAACGCTGAAACCTGCATATCCACCGACGATTCCACGGTGAAAGTATTCGTCATTCCCACCGACGAGGAACTGGTGATGACCGAGGATGCCTACGCACTGATGAATGGCACCTATGACGTCCATACATCGTTTACCTACTCCTTCCAGAACCCTGATTACCGAAACAAGGCTAGAGATGCAGCTCTTCCCGGTGATATCGCGAAGACTCCTGAACTTGAGAGAATTCTGGCAAAATGAAGGAACGGCGGCCGATCCGGATTTTCATCCCCAATTCGATAACCCTGATCAATCTGGCCATCGGTTGTCTTGCGACAATGGAAGCCTGGAACGGTCGGTTCACACTTGCCGCAGTGTACATACTGATCTGTGCCGTTCTTGATTTCCTCGATGGTTACGCGGCCAGAATGCTCAAGGCCTATTCGGAAATCGGTAAGCAGCTCGACTCATTGGCCGATCTGGTAAGTTTTGGTGTCGCACCGGCGGCAATAGTCACCGGTCTGCTGAAAGCCGGAGCCGCTGACCAGGGTTGGGAAACCGGAGGATCGGCCGGAATCGTCTTGAGTCTGATACCATTGCTGATTCCGGTATTCTCCGCTGTCAGGCTGGCCCGATTCAACACGGAAATCCATACGGATTCGCATTTCCGTGGTATGCCTGTTCCTGCCGATGCAACCGCATTTGCCGCTCTGGCCCTGATATACGGTTTTCCCAGGTTCGCTGCCATTGATCGGCTGCTGCTTCATCCCTCTTTCATCATCGTCCTGGTATTGTTGAATTCCTGGCTCATGGTTGCACCACTATCCATGTTTTCATTCAAACTCAAAAGCTATCGTCCTGGAGCCAATACCTGGCGGTATTTGTTCGCATTTCTTGCATTAAGTTTGGTGATATTCTTCGGCGGGATCGGCCTGTTCTCAACATTCGTCCTCTATGTCCTGGCATCCCTCGGTATGAACATCAGACTTCGGTACCAGAAAACTGAACAATCCCGGGCTCAGGAATAATGCAGTACAGCTTCGGCGATTTTTTCAGCTGCCTCATCACCTGCAAGATAACGAATGAGTGCTAAAGAAAAATCACCCGCAGTTCCGGCTCCCCGACTGGTTATCAGATTCCCATCGACAACAACACGTTCGTCAGAGAAATCTCCATCGGAAACATGTTCTTCGAATCCTGGATAGCATGTGTAGCTTCTCCCTTTCAGCAGGCCGAACGAACCGAGGGCCAATGCCGGTGCGGCACAGATTGAAGCAACAAGTCCACCGGTTCTCATGACTTCCCGACTGAGACGGGCAACAGGTTCCGAGGCAGCCAGATTTCTGGAACCGGGCATTCCCCCCGGCAGGACAATCCCGTCGGGAATCCCGTTCAAATCCGTAACAGCAATATCAGCAACTACACTGATACCCCTGGAACCGGTTGGCGTATCCGTACCGACACCTGCAAGAATGACTTCAATACCGGCCCGTCTGAGATAATCAGCGGGCGTTATGGCCTCCACTTCCTCAAAACCGTCTGCCAGGAAAATAACAACACGAACCATAGTGTTCCTCCAATATCAACCGAACTTCTGATTCCCAAACGAACCGAGAGGAAAACAGCGATTTCGCAACCATCAGCGTACCGCAGGCAGAGCCGAGGAACGTTGCGACAAAAGCGAACTTGCGAGCAGTGAACTTGTTCATTCCCGAGCCGACGAAGGGCGCCGCGTCAGCGGGGGTGTGAAGGGAAAGATAAGTTTCCGTAGTACCGCGGTTTGCCGCTGAAGGGAGAACAGCGGGTTCGTAAAGCGAACTTGCGAGCAGTCGCCATCGGCGACTCCGGATCCAGGGCAGAGCCCTGGGGTATGTTACCTTTCATTCCAGATTAATTACAATGATGCATATCTGGCAAGGAGTTGTATTTGAGTATTGATGGAATGATCCGTACCGTTGATAACGGCATTACAATATACAGCTGGCGGGTATTCGAGCCTTGGAAGGACAGAATTAAAGTCGGAATAACCGGCAGAAACGGTGGATTCAGCGCCCCACCCCTGCATAGCCTCAATCTGGGGCATCTTGTTGATGACGAGCCTTCGTCATTGGAACGAAACCGTGCCGTAGTAGCCGCGACCCTTGGAGTTCCGGAAGCCCCATGGGCTGTTGCAAACCAGGTTCACGGTACCCGGATCGGTTTGGTGAACCACAAACCCGATGCCCCCTTCGACTCCTGCGATGTCCTTTATGTCTCAGAAAAAGGCGTCATTGCTGCAATTTTATTGGCCGATTGTCTTCCGGTAGTCATCTACGATCCTCACAGGCACCGGGGTATCATCTGTCATGCCGGTTGGAGGGGAACAGCCGCGGGAATAGCTGAGGTAGCAGTGAAGTATCTTGTTAATGACGGCAGCCGTATTGAGAATCTCTTTGCAGCCACAGGACCGGGGATTGGTTCCTGCTGTTATCCAGTGGAAAAAGAAGTAGCCCTTACATTACGAGACAGCTTTGATTATCAGGAGAATGTAATCCTCAATGACGGTAAGGACGGATATAGACTGAATCTTGAAGAAGCCAATCTGGTTCGTTTGAGAGCCTCCGGCCTGAGGGAGGAGAACCTCGGAGGGGCAGGTTTCTGTACCGCCTGCCGTCAGGATGAGTTTTTCTCATACAGAAAAGAAAGAGGACTCACCGGACGCCATGCGGCACTGATGGTCCTCTTCTGATTCCCTTTCCTTGAGGCTATTTACCGAATAGTCGACCGAACAGACCTTTCTTTTTCTTTTGGGGATTATGACCCGAGTCATTGCCGGTTTGTGGTTTGGGATGGGGTTTATCCTCCCGACCATCATGCCGGGAATCGTTTTTCGACTGGTTATTCCTGCCCTGTTCTGATTTGTCGGTGGATTTTCTTCGCTTTTTCCTGCCACCGCCGGAACTTCCAGCGGATCCGTTCAACTGGAAATCCTCACCATATTTCTTACGATAGTACGCCAGCCTTTCATCAATGCTATTGTTCGAGTTTACTCTTTCATTATCAGAAGCCTTGGTCGGTTTGCGGTCTTTTGTCCCCTTATTCCTGTGTGCCGGTGAACGATATTTGTTATCTTCATTCATAGACTTGTCCGAACGGGAACGATCGGAGCGGACATCAGCCCGCCTCTTTTCTTTCCTACCTTCATTTTTATCACTGATATCGTCCATGCTGCCACCGGCGACGCGAGAGACGACCGATTGAATTTTGGCAGCCCTGGGATCCAGAGGCTTTTTACCATTGGAAGGACCTTTCCCACTCCCGGGACCACGGGATCGCTGAGCGTCACCTTCGGGTCGGTCGTCCCTGGGCTTGCGGTTGTCACTGGGCCTGCGCTCATCTCTGCCTCCTCGTCCACGTGGTCCACCGTCACGACCACCACCAAGCTCACGATATCGGTCCTGAGGCGGAAATCTCATCCCCGCACTCTTGTCATCCACCATGAAATTCTCTTCGGCCCAGCTGACAGGGATTTTCTGTCCCAGCAGCTTCTCAATGGGGCCAAGGCCGTAGACAAATTCTTCACAGGCCATGGTAACCGTTCTGCCTTCCCGGCCGCCACGTGCTGTCCGACCGATCCGATGGACATAACTCTCGGCCTCGAGTGGTACATCATAATTGATTACCATATCAAGCTCGTTGATGTGCAATCCTCGGGCCGCAACATCTGTAGCAACAAGATACTTGTGATGGCCTTTCTTCACCTCATCGACAATTCTCAGACGCTTGGACTGGGGAAGGTCGCCCATGAGGAAAACAACCGCATAACCGTTTACCTCAAGGCGTTTGGCCACTTCCCAGGCATTGTGCCGGGTGTTGGTGAAGATGACCGCATTCTCTGGATTGTCTCGCTTGAGGATGCCCAGAAGCAGCTTCATTTTCTCGTCTTTACCGACATGATAAAGTTTTTGTGTGACGGTATCGACAGTAACCTTTTCGGGTTCGATGATAACTTCACCTGGATCGTTCAGATATTCCCAGGCCAGATTGCCGACTCTTGCGTTCAGAGTGGCACTGAAAAGCAGCGTAAGTCTTTCGTTGTATGGCTTCATGCTTTTCAGAATTTTTCTTAAATCCGGAAGAAACCCCATGTCGAAGAGACGATCGGCCTCGTCGATCACCAGAAATCCGAATCCCTTCATATTGATTTTGCGCTGTTTACTGAAGTCGATAAGACGCCCCGGGGTTCCGATCAGGATGTCGACGCCATTTTCAAGCATTTTTTCCTGAGCACCGTAGCCCACCCCGCCGTAAACCGAGCCGATGTTGAAATCCAGATACTTGGCAAGCATCTTTCCTTCTCTCTCGATCTGAACCGCCAATTCTCTCGTTGGAACTACGACAAGGGCTTTCTGATCCTTATATTTCTCTTCCTCCAGCAGCAGCTGGAAAATTCCGAGGAGAAATGCCGCAGTCTTGCCGGTTCCGGTTTGAGACTGGGCATATACATCGCGATGATCTTTGATGAGAAGCTGAAAACATTGTGCCTGAACGGGCCTGGGCGTTTCAAAGCCGGCCTCATCGATTCCTTTCTGGATTCTTTCTTCGAATCCGAATTCTTCAAATGTCATGTTGTAAAAACAGTCCTTGATAGTAGAGGCAAGTCGCAAAAGTACTTGCATCAGTAGTCTTCTTTGTGCTTTCCGAGCTTTTCTTTATCCTACGAATCGGACGCGAATATGAGGCTTTTCAAATAGGCTCTGCCGCAAGTTACACCAGCTGCTCTGCCATACTGACCCAGATCTCTTTCCCGAATAATGCGTTTGTATGATTCAACACGTTGATAATGCCGCCGAATTTTACTATTCAGGTTTTCCGCGCGGACCTAATTTATCTCTTTCTGGCCCGATAGTTCACTGTAAATTTATTATATACTTTAGCTTAACTAATGTCGATAGAATGGACATAGCACCCTATCTTCAAAAGGATTTTTTGTGCACCGCAGGGCTACAGCCATATTCCTTTTCATCTTGACTTCACCGTTATGGGCCTCTCCATGGACTTTTGCTCCTGCTACGGCATCCGCAAATCCCGATAACACTGTTGTGCTGAATTTTCAGAGTCTTGAAGGTTACTCCGATCTCGAAGGTCTGATTATCGACAACGAAGGCTGGTTCTGGCTTAAAATGCGAATTCCAGTTGATTCGGGAGATGACTCATTGTTGCTTGACGGTACATCTCTCGGATGGACTGTCTGGTTGAACGAAGAAAAACTGGTGGAATCCGGTTCCGGACCACCATGGTGGTATCCGTCGTCTCCCATACCGTATCTTATCTCTTTTCCGGCGGAGACTTCAGGTACCGTTATCGTCCTCATGAAGGCTTACTTGCGCCGGGGATATGCTGCTTTGCCGGGTCCCATGGAAATCGGGAGCAGAGACCGTCTCTGGCGTCGTCAGGTTATCATCACCATAGAACAGCTTGGTCTGCCGGCACTTTCGGTACTGCTGGGAATTATACTCTTCATCGGCGGACTTGCCGGCTATTTCAATCGTAAGCAGCCCTCCGACGGGGTTCTGGCCTTGTTCGGCTTCTTTATTACCATCACATTTCTCGAACCGGTACTGGTATCCATACCAGGCCTTCCTCCCCTTGTGCCCTGGATTATACCGGCGGTTGCGGTTCGAGCAGCTCTGCCGTTAGCTTTGAGTTTCTGGAGGAAATCAGTATCCTCCGCAGGTGGGCGAGATCATACACTAATCACCGTTATTGATCTTTTGCTTGCAATTGGACTCTCCTTATGGCTGATTTATCCATTAATCGGCTATCCGTTCATACCGGAACGTTTTTATTACTTTTTCAACTTCGATCCACTACCCTGGTACATTCTGATTTGCTTCGGTACCGCATTCGCCCTCTGGCTTTATCACACCATTGCGGGGCACCCCGGCAGGATCGGTTCATTGTTAATATTTATAGCTGCTGCAGCTCCGCCGGTATCCTTGTATTTCTCCGGCAGCCCGATAATCCAAATGCATTCGGTATTCATTTCCATGGGACTTCCGGCCTCTCTTCTTGTAGCCCTGCCAGTCATCATGAGCCGCGGACGTAAAATTAATGTGATTCCGGAGGGGCAACTGGAAGGGCCTGAGAGAATAGATAATCTTGAAGAACTGGAAGAGCTTGAGGAACTGGATGAAACAGTGCAGCATTCTGTGTCAATCCATGATGATAAGAAACCTGTCGGGAATGAGGAACTGCTGGCGAGAAGCATTCGATCTTCCCTTTTCCCCGAGTCTATACCTTGGGATCCGGAATGGGATCTGGCCTCAGCCAGGCAAGGTGCATCCCATCCTGCAACAGGGTTCCATGACATTTATTTCTCAGAAGGACGGCGCCTGATCGGTTTTTCATTCATGGATACCGGCGCAGATAACCTGGAATCTCTGGTATTCTCTCATCTGGTTCGCAGTGAGCTTACCCGCTGTTTTGAGCCTGGAATAACCCTGCCGAGAATCGTGAGAACCGTCCACAGAAAGGCGGTTTCCGCCGCCGGGGCCGCAGAAAAGACCATGATTGGTGTCATAGGACGGCTTCGGGGCGACAAACTGGTATTCCTGCCACTCTCCCTACCGCCTTTGCTGCTGAAACGACAATCAACCGAAATAGTGATATCCCTTCTGCCGGCCGAAGGAAGGGCGTCAAATCCTCCACTGGGCAGCCGTCAATTTGGCACTCAGGGGCTGCGGACCCTGAATATATCCATGTCGTGCGGTGATACTGTCGTCGCTTATACGCCTTCGATCCTCAATCTGAAATCTCCGGGTGGAGGCTCACTGGGATTGGGAAGGTTTGCCACAGCTCTTAAAGCCTCAACGGGAAAGAAAGCTGATGAAATCGTTGCTGAAATCATCGGGGAATTAAAGGATTTCTCGGGAAGCGATGTCATACCTGTACCCCTTCAGATCCTGGTAATCAAACGCCGCTGAAAACTAAAGCAAAGTTAACGCCGGCGATCCTTTTTCACTTCATCCACAGTACGGCGTACCAATCTCCGAAGCTACGAATATCGGCCTTCCGATTTTTCAACAAATACTTTCCCGCAAGGACTTCATCTGCAGCTGATTCACCGTCGGCAATCGAAATCAACGGCAAGAGTCCTGCGTATATGATGCGGCAGATGCAGCCGGGAACCGCTCACGGAGATCTGCCTCGAATAATGAGCCTGATATAGATCAGTTTTGCATTTCCCGGCAAGGGCAATAATCTTTTGGTGAGGGCGGTAGAGGTCAATCTGAATTACTGAACATGAAAAGGCGGTCACTCATTATGGATGACCGCCTTTTCAATTGAATGACGAATTGAGGTTGAACCTGGCAACTATTTATTCTTGTGCCTGTTCTTTCTGAGTTTCTTCTTCCGTTTATGGGTGGCGATTTTCTTTCTTTTGCGTTTTCGTCCGCAGGGCACTTTCACGTCTCCTCAATTAATATTCCGTTGCCGACATAATACCGGCCCGGATGAGCGTTTATGGATTATCCCCATCGGGAGCTTCTTGGTCAAGGGAGACGAATCAAACATCATCTTCGAGAAATCCTCTTACCGTATCCAAAAGTCCACCAGGGATATCAATATCTTCTTCGGCATCGAACCATCGTACATCCGGGAGGGAGGAGAAGAAGGTCATCTGCCGTTTGGCATATCGCCGGGTGTTCCGGGCAATGAGCTGCCTGACCCGTTCGACCGTCGGTTCGTCTTCGCCTTCTTCCCCGAACCATTCCCGGTAACCGATGGCCTTCATGCCGGGATCTTCCCTTCGGGCACCCTGTTCACGAAGGGCGGCCACTTCCGCGGCCAGGCCGGCTTCCAGCATTATATCCACCCTCTGCTCAATACGCCGGTACAGTTCCGCCCTTTCACGTCGGAGACCGATTGACAGTACCCGATAGTCCTCACGAGGTTCCTCGTGAACGGGAAAATCCGACAGGGGACGACCGGTCTGATTATAGACTTCCAGGACTCGAAGCATACGGTAGCGGTCCCGATTCCCGATTCGCTCGGCACTGACCGGATCGATACGAATGAGCTCCTTCCTGAGGACCTCGTCGCTCTTACCAGCCCATTGCCCTTCAAGACTGGTACGTAGTATCGGATCGGCTGTGGGGGTTTCAGGCGGTCCCAGAAGCCAGGATTTCAGGTAATAAGCGGCTCCGCCTGAAATTACCGGCAGGAGACCACGGTCCAGGATGCTCCGGACACATTCATCGGCACGAAGGCAGAATTCACCAACGTTAAAGGTCTCGGTGTAATCGATGATATCAATAAGATGATGAGGTATGCGTGAGAGGATTTTCGCATCAGGCTTGGCAGTACCGATGTCCAGGTGTTTATATACCTGAAGAGCATCGGCGCTGATAATCTCCGCCCGGCCGGAGAACAGTGGATCGAGCAAAGCAGTCTTACCAACGCCTGTAGGTCCGAAGAGAAGGATAACCTTCGGCGGGTCAGTCCTGTTTGATGTTATACTGCACCTCTTCAGTAACAATTTCCTTGATGGCCAGGGAGACGATCTTGCCCCCCGCCGACTCCAACTCATCAGATCCGGTCATGCTGATCTGTTTGGCACGATGGATCGCAGCGTTGGTGAGTTCATACATGTTCTTATCGGTAGACACCAGGTTTTCCAGGGGGATACTGGAGTTCTTTTTTGTCATGTTTGCCTCAATTATATAAAATCAAATTTTCACCACCGCCAGAGAAGGCGGCTTCGGCTTTAGCGAAGCTATTATAGTCAAAGCACCCTTACTGAGTCCATACTGGCGGCAATGACTGTGGATCTTTGGTTATTTCATCTCGGGGATTACCGGTGTCCAGGAGGACGGATTGCCGTAATCCAGACCCGGTGGCAAATCTGAAGGTCGGACCGGCTGCCATGTCTGATTCCGCCCGAAGGGTCCGATTTTCCCGCGGACTATGAGATTATCACCATCACGCCACATCTCACTGGCATAGATTTTTCCCTCTTTCGGGTCACAGATAGTACCTTTTTTCCATTTATTTCCCCGATCTTCCATCTCCCAGATGATGTCCATACCTGCATAAGCGGGGTCGTCGATCCACAATTCAGCCTTGTCTCCAGGCTGATTGATCTGATCTTTCATTACACCCTCATCGAAGGTGACCACAATACGGCCGTAAAGTCTCCCGCGGTATTCATAGATGCAGGTATACATGGTGGAATCACCGGTGTTCTCATCGACGCCTCGCCACAAGCCTATGACACTTTCAGCAGCCATGATTCCGGCGGCTGTAAATAACAACAGTGAGAAAATGAGGATTACTTTTTTCATGAGATTCTCCTGATTCGGTAGATTTAGCCAGTATATTCGAGGAATCCGTATTCCGTCACGATTTTTTTCCTGGCTGCCTATTCGGACCACTGGTCCCGGATGCACGAGTCGAATTAAGCTGAGTTGTATGAATCTCAAGGGAAAAACTGTACTTGTTACAGGCGCGGCCAGGCGTATTGGTAAATCAATCGCCATGCTCCTGGCTCATCAGGGAGCCGATGTGGCTTTGCACTACCATAACTCCCGGAATGAAGCGGAAGCAGTTTTCGGTGAAATACGCGGCATGGGACGCAAGTGCTGGATGTCTTCACACGATCTATCCGACTCAAGCAACACCGAATCCTGGTTTCGGAATCTTCTGAGTGAGACTGGAAATCTGGATATTCTGGTGAACTCAGCTTCTGAGTTCACCAGTGGCGGATATATGAAGATGAGTAGTGTGGAACTGGCTCGTTCGATGAACCTTCATGTTCAATCCCCTTTAATTATGATCCGGATTATGCATGAAACAGGACTGGCAGGTAGCGTGGTGAACATCCTTGACACCCGTGTAGCCGACCGGGACCCCGCCCATCCCGCTTATCACCTGGGCAAACGGGGGCTATACACGCTAACCCGGGATCTGGCGGTGGAGATGGCGCCCACTTTAAGAATCAACGCCGTTGCACCGGGAGTCATTCTTCCCCCTCCGGGAACAGACGAAACCTGGATCGAACGCCTCAAGCCAACGAACCCCCTGCTGGGGCGTGGAACAGTAAAAGACATCTGTGATGCCGTGTTATATCTCCTCGGGGCCGGATTCGTCACCGGTCAGGTGATTTTTGTAGACGGGGGCAGACATCTGAAAGGGAATGCATATGGAATGTGAGAGAAGGGACAAAATCCACATCA
>JAUVIY010000206.1 GCA_030592625.1 Spirochaeta sp.
CCCTCTGGGCGGCAGAGAACGATACGAACCCGGTCGAGCCAGTTATTCAAGCATGGCTTCCATAACAATAGCCGCACCATCTTCCTCGGAACTCAATGCGATCCGGTTGGAGGGAAATCTGGCCTTCAGACCGTCAGGCGCTCCGCCCATCACCCAGGCGTCTCCAGCAGCTTCCAGGAGGGCCAGGTCGTTCCATCCATCACCCATGGCCGTCGTTTTTTCCGGATCGATATTATGAATGCGACACACTTCCAGAAGACCCTTCCCTTTATCGATGCCGCCGCCCATCAGTTCAAGGAAGCGAGGTTCAGAGTACATTGCGCTGAGTCTCTCAGGTGCGAAACGCTTCTCAAGAGCTTCTTTTACGGGCTCAAGACGATACGGTTCAGAAAAGATAATCGCTTTGGTGAATTCCAACTTCTCCAGAGTATCGAAATCGACGGCATAACCGGGAATCTTCACCCGGTTTTTATAAGCCTCAATTTCCTGTCCCATCCGTTCATAAACGAGGTCTGAATGTCGGTATGCCACGATTTCCAGCTTCAGGGAGCGGGCTTCAATAATGACCGCCCGGGTAGCTTCTTCATCCAAATCCTTTTCAAAAACATTTGTGCCCTCCGGGCCATCTACGATCATGGCCCCGTTGTAACATATCGTGGGGCCTTGGAGTTCCAATCGGTCGTAAAGGGGTTTGAGGGCTTCCCAGCTGCGTCCGGTAGCCAGGCATACGAGAGTACCCGTTACCCGAAGAGCCGTAACGGCTTCGGCTACCCGGGTCGAAAGGCTGTGGTCGGATTTAAGAATAGTACCGTCAATATCGAGGAAAAGAGCTTCGGGTTGTATCATGCGGCGGTTACACCGGGCTGATTGGGATTCCTCCCCCGAAGAATCTGCTGACCGTAAAGCAGGCCGTAGACAATCAGGACGACGACGCCGACCAGAACGGTCGTACCCCTGCCCTCGGCCAGGGAGGATCCCGGCATCAACGGATTAATCAGCTTCTTTGCGATGAATCCGGGCATCAGAAGCCCGAAACTGATACCCGCCAACGTGATGAACTCCCACCATTTGAGGGCCATCCTCATATACCCTTGAGTGAGGGCGGCGAAGGCGAACATCGCCAGCATTGCCGTCAGGAAAACCCAGATGGCATAGAAGGGGCTATTCACCTCGTAAAGGAGGAGGTCGGTATTGAACATGAAGATGAAAGGCAGAATGGCCGTCCGAATGTCGTAACTGAAACCCTGAATGCCGGTTTTAATAGGATCGGACTTGGCGATGGCCGCCGCGGCGTAAGCCGCCAATCCCACCGGTGGTGTATCGTCGGCCAAGATACCGAAGAAGAACACGAACAGATGAGCCGCTATGATGGGGAAGACAACCCCGCTGCCGACACCGAGTTCCAGGATTACCGGGGCCGTGAGAGCCGCCATAACAATGTAAGTGGCTGTCGTCGGCAGTCCCATACCCAGGATGAGCGATGCAATGGCGGTGATGACGAGAATGAGAAAGAATCGTCCACCGGCCAGGGTTTCAATGGCCTCGGTGATGATTCCTCCCAGTCCGAAAGTGACGACGCCGACAATAATACCGGCGGCGGCCACAGCCACACCGATACCCATCATGTTCTTGCCGCCTGCCACCAGGGCGTCCAAAATTTGACTCAGTGACTTCTTTACAGCCGGTTTCCAACCATCTACGAAGCCCTTATCGCTCTTGTGAGCCTTCCAGAGATTCTCCAGGGGGATGAGAATAGCGATGGCAATAATGGCTCTGAAGGCCGACAGGGCCGGGGAATTGCGGAACACAACCAGGGAGACGATCAGGAAAACCAGAGGTATGAGGAAGTGTATTCCGCCCTTTAATGTGGGAATAAAACGGGGTAATTCCGATTTTGAAAGCCCTTTGATACCCAGCTTGGACGCCTCGAGATGGACGATGTACAGAAGCGCGATGTAGCTGATTACCGCCGGGATAAATGCCGCCCGGATAACTTCGATATAGGGAACATTCACCGTCTCGGCAATAATAAAGGCCGCAGCACCCATGATTGGAGGCATGAGCTGACCGTTGGTGGATACCGCTACCTCTACGGCTCCCGCCTTGTAATCCGGGTACCCCACTTTCTTCATCAGGGGAATTGTGAAGGTACCGGTAGTCACCGTATTGGCAATGCTCGAGCCGGAAACCATACCGGTAAGACCGCTGGCCAGGACGGCGGCCTTTGCCGGCCCCCCTCTGAAGCGGCCCATCAGGCTGAATGCCAGGTCCACAAAATATTTCCCGGCCCCGGCCTTGTCCAGCAGGGCACCGAACAGGACGAACAGGAACACGATGTTCGCCGAGACATAGAGCGGGACTCCGTAAATCCCTTCGGTGGACATGGTCATTTTACTGATGTACTTGGTGAGGGATACACTCTTGAAACTGAAGGCCAGAGGCATCCTTGCAGCCATGAAGCTGTAGAGAATGAACACGGCGGCCACCACAGCCAGTGCCGGACCCAGGGAGCGTCTGGCGGCCTCAAGGAGAAATATTGTTAAAAGGACGCCAATAATGACATCCCGGAGTATCGGCCGGCCCTGTCGGGTATCAATACCCGAATAGCCGGGATTCAGATTGACCATGATCAGCTCGAAAGCGATGTAGAACGCCACCGCACCGGCAACGATGGCAGAAGCGTAATCCAGGATTGTAATGCGATCCCTGGCGCCCAGGTACGCTCCCAACTTACCCCTTCCTGGTTTCTTGATCATCGGATGGGTGAGGAATACCAAAACGATAGCGAAGGTGAGGTGTATGGAGCGGACAATTGTACTGTCCAGCAATAAAACACTGGGCAGCAGGAGTTGGAATACAGACCAGAGGGCGGCCAGACCGGGTACAAGCCATTTCCCGACTCCCCGCTCCAGGTGGCGGGATCCGCCTTCGGCCTCCTCCGCAATTCGGTGGGCCTCGGCGAGGTTTTCGTCGTCGGGATGTTCCAGTTCTTCAATCATAGGCATATTCCATACAAAAAAGAGCAGGCGGCTTCAGGGAAACCGCCCGGATTCTCGGCTGGATTTACTTGATCAGACCAACTTCCCGGTAGTACTTCTCGGCACCGGAGTGCAGAGGAGCAGACAGACCATCAAGCATGTTCTCGGCGGTGAGAACGCTGTATGCGGGGTGCAGGGCCTTGAATTCGTCGAGGTTATCGAAGACTTCCTTGACAATGGCATAGACCACGTCATCAGACACATTGGCGGAAGTACAGAACGTCGCTTTCACACCGAATGTATTGACGTCACCATCGTTGGAAGCACCGGGATAGTTGGCGGCCACGGGGATGACGGACTTGGCGTAGTAAGGATACTCGGACACCAGGGCTTCAACAGGAGCTCCTTCAATGGACACGAAATGAACGCCCTTGGCTCCCGACGTGGCTTCCTTGAAGGAGCCGTTGGGATGACCGACAGTGTAGAAATAAGCATCGATCCGTCCGTCCTGAAGCATACCTGCCGCTTCGGCGGCTTTAAGACCCTCGGCCTTGATATCTGAATCAGGATCGATTCCGGCAGCCAAAAGGATATCGGTGGCGTTTCCGCGCTGACCGGAACCGGGGTTACCGATGTTGATGATTTTTCCCTTCAGATCCTCGAGGGACTGGATGCCGGAATCGTCGGAAGCCAGAAGAGAAACTGATTCGGGGTGAATTGAAAACACTGCCCTTAGATCTTTCTGAGGATCTCCTTCCCAGTCTGCCGTTCCGTTAAAGGCCTGGAACTGACGGTCGGACTGAACGATGCCGAACTCGAGATCGCCGGACATGATGGCGTTCACGTTGTAAACTGAACCACCGGTGGATTCGACAGTCACCCTGAGCTTGTACTCGTCGCTCTTCTTGTTAACCATCTTGGATATGGCACCGCCGGTGGGATAGTAGACACCGGTAACACCACCGGTACCGATAGTGACAAATTCACGGCCACCGGACACTGCAGCTTCATCCTTCTTGCAACCGACAACAGCCAATAAAGCGATGGCCAATAAAATGAGTGATAACTTTTTCATACGTTCCTCCGTATTCAATATTTCTTTTTACAATCGACTCTATGATAAGAACGATGTTACGTCTCACCGTAACAGTCGAAATTGCCGTAAACCAAAAGATTGTGATACCGATTCGGGGATAAGACGACCCACCCGCTGCCAATTGGCATATCGGTATCAATCCCAACGATATTCATCTTAGAGGGTATTTAAACGAATTATCGAAGACGAATGGATGTGCGATCCATCCTGTACCCAATGATACCCAAACCTGGGAGAGGACGCAAGTTAAGTTTTTTCGCCTCTGACGCGGCACTTCATTGCCGGAAAACCCATTTCCACATCCGTTACCGGCATCACGGGCGATTGTTGAACACAGGGCTGAAGTCGCCCTATGATTCGGTTTAACCTTCTTCCGGCGGATCCGGATATCGTTCCCGGATATTACGCAATGTTGGAAGAATGGAGAAAAAAGCATCAATCAATTCCGGATCGAATTTTTTATCTCGTTCATCCCTCATGACTTTAAGGACATCATCTTCGTCCCATGCTTCCTTATAAACCCTTTTTGAACTGAGGGCATCATAGACATCGGCAATGGCTACAACTCTGGCAAAAAGCGGGATGTTCTCTCCCTTGAGACCGGGAGGACGCTCTTATACGTCTTTAATATACTTATCCGCATCGAACAAGTCCCCGATTTCCCCGGGATAACCGCTACCATCCCAATTTTCATGGTGGTACAAAGCGACTTCCTGAGCGATGGAATTCAATTCGGTCTTATCGAGAAACTGTCTGGCTCCCAGCCAGGTATGGGACTGCATCACCCGATACTCATCATCATCGAATTTGCCGGGTTTCTTCAGGATTATATCACTGATACCCACCTTGCCGACATCATGGAGCATCGCCGCCATACGGAGGATATCCTTGTTCTTATCCAGCTCTTCAGGATCCATATTCCGGCGATTGGCCCAGGCCTCGTAGATTTCCATAGCAAAGGATCCCACCCTGTTTACATGAGAGCTGGTTTCCTTGGGATCCCTTAA
>JAUVIY010000153.1 GCA_030592625.1 Spirochaeta sp.
ACCATAGAATCCAGCAATTGGAGAGCTTATTTCCGGATCGGCCCCATCTTCATAAACAAGAGCTATCCAAGTGTCACCAGAACCAGAATAGCCAAAACCGGAAACGGACTCGACAAAAAGAGTCCCGGGCCATGAGTCACCAAGCTGACAACTAACAAGCGTGATTGCGATAAGGGATATAAGAACGGTGGTTTTCATCTCTGAGTGATACTAACTCGAAACCATGAACGCTGTCTTTAGCGGGGAAGGCTAAGGTAATGAGTTATCTGTATACATCGAACTATCCGGACAGGCCCTGTATCGAAAACCGGATTTACCGTCACAGGAAAACACAATACCGGAGATATTGTCAGAGGGAGAGGCTTTTATTACAAATCCTTACTTTTCAGGAGTTAATCGGTATTCAATATGACAATGATCAGAACAGTTTTCTTATTAAGGCTCCATACTACCCAAGTCGCTAAATAGGAACTCCATCAGACTCTTTTTTAAGTCTTCTGCACCCCTTCTGTATCCAAAAACCAGTATCAACCAATCCGATTCGGTGGCAGGCTCTCCCGGGTGTCGGCTCAGCTCCGGCACGATATAAACGCTTCCCACCTACCGGAAAAACAAACGAAAAACCAGGAACCGGGACAGCGGGAAAGTGCCGACCGAGGAACCGGGTCGCCGGAGGCGATCCCGCATGACGAGGCGGTGCATTCCCGCTGTCCCGAGGATTGGAATCCATTCTTTTACGGTAAGTGAAGAATCCCACTAACGTAATCCGGAGGTCAGCAAGAATAAACTCAGGAAGAGAGTGCCGCCGCCAGGGCATCACGGATATGGTGGATTTCGTTTCCACTCCCGGGGAACGCACCGGCTTCATCACCGGCGGCGGCGGAGACCCAGCGGCTCAAGCCAGTATCGGAGGCGGTTTTGATTCGACGGCGCAGATGGGGAACCGGTCGGACTTCCCCGGCAAGGGATAACTCACCGACGGCAACCATGTCGGCCGGCAGGGCCTTTTCAGATCGGGCGGAAAAGAGTGCCAGTGCCAGAGCCAGTTCAGCTCCGGTTTCGCCGATGCGCAGGCCTCCGGCGACATTGACGTAGATGTCCTGGTCTGAGAGGCGTAGTCCGGCATGACGTTCCAGCACTGCGGCGATACGGCTCACCCTTGCGTTATCGATACGGTCCGAGTAAACCCGGCCCATTCCGCCCTTGGAGGGGACGGTGAGAGCTTGTATCTCCACCAACAGTATTCTGGACCCCTCATATACGGCGGCAACGGCACTTCCGACGGGAGGACCGCCTTTTCGGTGTTCGAGAAACAAGCCGGCAGGATTGGCGATGGGTGTCAAACCTTGAGCTCCCATCCGGAACAGACCCACTTCATCCACCGAACCCATGCGGTTCTTCGATGCTCTCAGGATGCGCAAGTCGCTGGAGGAATGGTCGAAATACAGCACCGTATCCACAAGGTGTTCTATGACTTTGGGGCCGGCGATGGTGCCTTCCTTGGTGACATGAGCGATGAGAAAGATGGGAATTCCCGCGGCTTTGGCCCAGGTGGTGAGGCAATGTCCGGCGATTTTCAGTTGATTCGAAGTACCGGGTATGGCGCCGGCTTCACCGGATATGAGGGTCTGTATGGAATCCACCACGACGTAGGCGGGTTTCCGTTCAGCCAGAATGTCAATCAGTACTTCAAGTTCGGTTTCGCAGAGAATCTCAAGGCTTTCCTGGCTGAGATTGAGGCGGTCGGCCCGGTTTTTAATCTGACCCGGGGATTCCTCGCCTGATACGTAGAGTCCCCGACCGGGAAGAGTTGCGGCCACCTGGAGCATGAGGGTTGATTTCCCGATTCCAGGCTCACCCCCGAGGAGTACGGCGGTTCCCGGCGAAAGGCCGCCGCCGAGTACGCGGTCGAGTTCGCCATTCCCTGTAGGGTGCTGTTCCGGGGGGGTTGGATCGATGTCGGCCAGAAGCTTCGGTACGGGCCTGCGGGACCCACTGGTGTTTGTGGACTTGCCGCCGAGGCGGACTTCCTTGAAACTGTTCCATTCGCCGCATGAAGGACAGCGTCCGAGCCACTTCGGCTCGTCGTGCCCGCAGGAGTCGCAAACGTAGGCGCTATGTTTGCCTTTAGCCATGCTTAACCTTCGAGGAAGCTGACCAGCTCCATTTCGAAAATCAGCCAGCTGTTCGGTTCGATGGGTCCGTATCCCCGATCGCCGTATGCCAGGAACGGCGGGATGATGACTTCCCGCACTTCACCGGGCTGCATGTCCATTACCATTTCGATCCAACCGGGAATAACACCATCCTGGCCGAGGATGAAATCGAAAGTCTGACCTCGGGTGCGGGAACTGTCGAAAACCGTTCCGTCCAGCAATGATCCTGTGTAATGCATGGAAACCTGGGATCCGGCGGAGGGCTTGCCGCCTTCTCCTGTAGCCAGCACCTTGTAGTGAATCCCTGTCGGAGTTTTTTGCCGCTCGCTCCCCAAAGCCAGAACCGCATCGGCCAGTACTGTATTGGAGATCCGGAGATTCTCAATCTCCGCGGCCCTGGCGGCTTCGTATTGTACTGCGAATGTCGCGGGGTCGAATCTGAGACGCCTGGCTTCACCGCCGACCCGTATGATCCGGATCGATTCGATGACATCTCCCCTCCGGATGCGCTTCAAGGTTTTAATTCCTGAAATCAGGCGTCCGAACGCCGTGTATTTCGAGTCCAGGTAGGGATCGCCCTCTCTGGTGATGAAGAAACGACTTCCGGCGGACTCGGTGGCGAAACCGTCCATGACCAGAATACCGGGCGCCCCGGTACTGATGAGGGCGCCGGTTTCCCGGGGTATGGTGTAACCCGGTCCTCCGGATCCATCATTTGAGGGATCGCCCGAGAAAACGGCGTACTTCGGTGCATCCCGGTAAAATGTGAGTCCGCTGAAATATGGTTCGTCGGGATTGACGATATCGTTGGGAAGGGTTCCTTCAGCCAGGCCGCAGAAGTTTGTGACGGTCAGCGGCGTCCGGTTGGGGTCGAGTCGGAAAATCATGTTTCCCCGATTTGTCGTAAAATCGGCGTAGAGACCGGGACCCAGTTCGTCATCCGATCCCGAAGCCCATAAGGAGTAGGGAAAAATCAGCAGGAAAATAATAAATAGGCGCTTCATAATGCGTAGTCTCCTAGAAATCGAGCAGCTCGACATCAAAGACCAGCCAGGAATCGGGAGGAATGGGACCGATACCCCGGCTGCCATATGCCATTTCCGGCGGCAGAATGATAATCCGACGTTCACCCTTTTTCATATCCAGGAGGGATACATCCCATCCGGGAATTACCTGATGACTGCCAACATTGAACTGGAACGCTTCGTTCCTGTCCTTTGAGCTGTCGAACTGGGTGCCGTCCATCATGGTACCGGTGTAGTGGACCGAGATTTTTGTCCCGGGAGGCGGATTGCTTCCGGTGCCTTCGGTTCTGATGACATAATAAATGCCGGTTTCTTCGTCCCGGACGGCGTCGGGCCAGCGATTGGCGATATCATTCATTACAGCTTTTATCTTTTCCTCTCCGGCTGCTTCCCTACGGGTCAGCAGACCTTTTTCAATTTCCCTGAAAGCCTCGGTATCGGCTTTGAAAGCGGTGGCTTCGGAACCGATCCGGATGATTCTCAGCTTTTCGATTGAATCACCTTTCTCTATGGAATCGACAATATCCTGACCCTCGACAACGCGTCCGAAGATGGTGTGTTTGCCGTTAAGATGCGGGGTGGGGACATGGGTTATGAAAAACTGACTGCCGTTGGTATCCGGTCCGGAGTTAGCCATGGCCAGGATGCCCGGTCCGTCAAATACCAGGTCACTGGAGGTTTCGTCGGGGAAGCGGTAACCCGGACCTCCGGATCCTGTGCCCTGGGGGTCACCGCCCTGGATCATGAAATCTTCAATAACACGGTGAAATGTGATTCCGTCGTAAAACGGACCTTTTCTGTCGGCGAAATCCAGATCGCCTTCGGTAAGGCCGACAAAATTCATAACAGTCAGAGGTGCTTTATCGGGATAAAGTTCGACGATGATGATTCCCTTTGTTGTATTGAATTCCGCATATAGACCGTCTTTAAGATCCAGTTCTTTTTTGATGCATGAAGTCGTCATAATGGCAAATATGAGCGCGAGAGCCGGGAACAAGAATTCCCGCCTGTAACCCGAAATGCTCATGTGTATCCTCCTGGTGAGTTCGTACGCTAGTATATCGATGCCGTCTCAACCCGTCGACCCGACGTTGAGATGTGTTGTTCTACTCGAGGTAATTTTGAAAGAACCTCACTCTATAAATCGATTCCGATCGCAGTCTCGAGAGCAAGTTTCATCATCTGGGTGAACGTTTTCTCCCGTTCCTCGGATGTCGTTTCTTCCCTGGATACCAGGTTGTCGCTTACCGTCAGCAAACAAAGGGCCCTGATGCCGAAACGGGCCGCGAGGGTATAGAGTGCAGCGGCTTCCATTTCTACCGCAAGAACTCCGTACTTCGCCCAATTTTTCCAGGATTCCGGATCCTCATCGTAAAATACATCCGAAGAGAGGATGTTACCGGCCTTGATATCCAGTCCGATTTCACCTGCACATTGGGTGGCCTTCTTAATGAGATCCCAATCGGCGGTGGGTGCGAAATTCATACCCCCGAAGCGTTGACTCACCATCGCTGAATTGGTTGATGCACTCAAGGCCAGCACAAGATCGCGCAGTTTAATTTCCGGTTGTATTGAGCCGCAAGATCCGACACGGATCAGGATCTTGGCGCTGTAGGAATTGATGAGCTCATGGACGTATATTGAGTGGGACGGCATACCCATGCCGGTGCCCTGAACTGATACATCAAATCCCTTGTATGTACCGGTATAGCCATACATACCCCGAACATCATTGTAGCACTTGGCGTTCTCAAGGTAGTTCTCGGCGATAAAGCGAGCCCTCAATGGATCGCCCGGTAGAAGAACCCTGGGTGCTATAGCGCCCTCCGGCGCACCAATGTGAATACTCAAAATCCATCCCCCCCTGATATCAGTATCGTGAAAAGAATAAGGGGCAACTTGCCCGGGTGCAAGGGCCTATCGACATATCTGCCGGGTCATCACCACGCCGTTGATAGCGCCGAGTTTGTTCATGGCTTCTGAGCTGATACTTGAAGCCGAGAGATCGATGATATTGTAGGCGATTCCGTTACGGTGCTTGTTCACCATATTTCCAGAATTAAGCCCTTCATCCTCCAGGACCGCCAGTATCTGGCTGAGCATGTTCGGGATGTTCTTATTCGCTATGATGAGTCGTACGCCGCCGGCGGATTCAAGGGAACAGGCCGGGAAGTTCACCGAATTGGTTATGTTGCCGTGTTCCAGGAAATCCTGGAGCTGCTTGGCCGCCATGACGGCGCAGTTATCTTCGGCTTCGGCCGTAGATGCGCCCAGATGAGGAATGGACATGACGCCTTTTACCCCCAGGAGCTCCGGGTTGGGAAAATCGGTAATGTAATGAGAGATGGTACCTCCTTCGAGGGCCGTTTTGACGGCGGCGATATCCACCAGTCCACCACGGGAGAAGTTGAGGATACGCAGTCCTGTTTTAGCCAATTTGAGCTTCTCGGCATTGATGATATTTTCCGTGTCCGGGATCAGGGGAATGTGCAGGGTCATGTAGTCACAGATGCCTATGAGCTGATCGAGGTTTTCACAGTGCTTTCTCCTTCTGGAGAGACCCCACGCCGAGACAATGGTGATGAAGGGATCGTATCCGTAAACGTCCATACCGAGGTCGACGGCTACATTGGCCACCAGTGTCCCGATTGCGCCCAGGCCGACAACACCGAGTTTTTTTCCGCTGATCTCGGATCCGGCGAAGGATGATTTTTCCTTTTCGACGTTTTTGGACAGGTTGCTGTCGGGGGACTGTGCGGAGACCCAGTTCATTCCTTCATGGATTCGTCTGGATGAGAGCAGCAGCCCGGCAATCACCAGTTCTTTCACGCTGTTGGCATTTGCACCGGGGGTATTAAAGACAACGATTCCACGATCTGTGCAGGCATCGACAGGTATGTTGTTCACCCCGGCACCGGCTCTGGCGATGGCCTTCACGGTGGTGTCGATTTCATTTTCCGGCAGTTTGTAACTGCGGAGCAGCACCGCGTCGGGGCCGGATATTTCGCCGGCAACTTCATATTCATTCCGTTCGAACAGGTCCAGACCTACTGGAGAAATCTTGTTGCGTGTTTGGATTTTGATCATTACTGGCCTCCGATTCCGGCTCAAGTGCCGGGATGTTGTGACTTATGGGTACAGCAGCTTGGACTTATCGTCAATCGCTGTGGTACTTCTTTTTAAAAAGTTGATGGTG
>JAUVIY010000081.1 GCA_030592625.1 Spirochaeta sp.
ATCGGCGATCCGCTCTCGAAGCCGTCGGTGGGTATACGTCCGTACGGGATCGTATCAATGATGATATATGCATGGCCCGCAGGATGAAGTCCTGTGGCTTCCGCCATATCTTCCTCGATGCCAAGAAGGTCCTTTCCGGTCGGCTCTACGAATCCCTCGGCGATGCGATACGGGGGTTACAGAGGATTCAGCTCGAGTACTTCGATGGAAGCGCACTCACCCTTGGGCTTATCATCATCCTGCTGGGGGGCATGGTGCTGGCCCCTCCCCTGATGGCGGTACTCCGGCTCCTGGGGGGCATCACCGTGCCGCCGATGCTGTGGATAGGCATGCTGTCGTTCCTCGCGGCCTGGAGTGTTGTCCTCTGGGACCGGGGACAGAAATGGTATGTCCCTTTTCTCTACCCTATTCAGTTCAGTATCATGTCCTGGGTCTGCTGTTCGTCAATCATCGACGGAACCGTCGGGCGGGGATATCGCTGGAAAAATCGGACCATCCCATCATTGCGCATGAGGAAGAGCGCATGAGCCGATCCCGGGAGATTATCAACTTCTCCTTCGGGATGCGCATCCTCACCACAGTAATGTACGCTCTGGGCCGCCTCCTTGTAAGCCTGCCGGTTCACGCCCTTTACGGTCTTCGGATCCGGGGACGCAGGAATCTTCGTTCCCTGGGACTGAGAGGCTTCGTAACCGTTTCGAACCATTGCCTGTACGGCGAGCCCATATTCGCCGGAATGGCACTCTGGCCCCGCTGTCTCTGGTATTGCGCGGAACAGGAGAATGTGGAGAGAAGGTACATCGGTTGGCTCTGCAGGGTGATGGGTGCCTTCGGCATACCCGAGGACAGGCCCTTATCCATCGCCGGTCCGGTCCGCCGGGCCCTGGAGAAGGGGCATGTGGTGCACATCTACCCCGAGGGGGAGCTGTATTGGCGGAACCAGAATATCGGTCCGTTCTTGAAAGGGGCTTTTTTCTTCTCACTGACCTCTGGGGCGCCTGTGTTGCCCATGACGGCGGTCCTCAAGGGGAGGAAGGCCTGGAGTCTGTTTCGATGGCTGCCACCACGAGTGGATTATGTTATTGGCGAGCCTATTTTCCCCGGTGCTTTCCTGGACGGTACCGGTGATCGCCGGGAGGCCCTGGCCGCCTACGCCGATGCAGTGCATTCATCCATGCAGGCCACAATCGACTCCGGCGGCGGTGCCCGTGGTCTGCCCGGAGTAAAGTTTCCGGCGGTCACTTCACCACCAAGCACTTGATCTTTCGGGCGGTGGTCATCTCCATCGCCTCGTCGATTTCCTTCGCTTTCTCGCCGGGGTAGAAAAGCCCGTGGTGTAATTACGTGCTGAAAGGAATCGAGGTCTGCAGGCTCTCCGTAACAACCTCGTTTATCATTGATTATTCGGATTGATACTCCGATTATTCAATGTACCCGAATCGTCCATGAGGCGATTCTGGACCATGCCGGCTCATAGCCATGGGCAGATTCTGAACAGCTCCCGAATCGCCGAATCCATGGGACTGAGCGATAAGACCATCCGGTCCTACGTCGATATTCTCTCAGCCACCTTCATGGTATGCCGACTCCAGCCATGGTATGAGTATCTCAAGAAGAGACAGGTAATATCTCCGAAAATTTATTTCACGGACACGGGTCTTCTCCACCACCTGTTGGGAATAGTGGACTATGACTCCCTGCTCGCTCATCCTCAGGCAGGGGCTTCCTGGGAGAGCTTTGACATCGAACAGATTCTGAGGAATGCTCCCGGAATTGATGGGTATTTCCGGTCCACATACAGCGGTGCGGAAATCGATGTACTCCGCCGTAAATGATCTCAAGATGGACAAGCTGTATGTTCTTTATCCAGGTATGGACGGTCTTCCCTTTTCTGAAAATATCGAAGTTCAATCTGTTCCGGAACTTATCGAAAAGCTGGGACACTAACTTTAGAGACGTTCTCCTGACACTGAAATCAAAATCGATGCTTGACACAACACAAAAATGGAGTATATTAATAAGTAGTTGCTTATATACTTAAGGCGTTGTGATGATAGATCAAGTCAGAAAGATGGCAGATGTTTTCAAAGCTCTCAGTGATCCAACCAGACTCAGGATTATACGAATGCTGGCCTCCAATCCGGAAGACACGCTTTGCGTGGCTGATTTGGCCGCCAGACTGGGCAGCACCCAACCCGCCGCCTCCCAACACATCAAGGTGCTGAAGAACATCGGTATACTGGAAGCAAACAAAGTGGCGTTCCGAGTCTATTACCGTATCAATACAAACGTCTTGCTGGCCTACAAGGCCGATATGGACGAACTGTTCGAAATGGCGTTTACACCTTGTCCCCGGATGAATATACGTACGGAACACAAGGAGTAGTTTTTTTACCAATGTTTATAAGCTTCTGCTTATAAACTTATTCAGAAGGAGACCTGAAATGAACCTACCAAGTAGAAACCCGCTGCTGATTGTGACACCAGCAATGAAAAGGATTTTTCACGATGATGAATTGAAGGAGAACATACAGTAATGAGAAACGGCGAAAACCAATTACAAAACCTGTCGGTACGCATACAGGCGGTGATGGCAATGATGCTCATCCTCTTTGTCCACAAGCTGGTGCGCGAGATACCCGGTTCGCTCAACATGGAGGGCACAGTCGGCGGCATCGCCACGATTACCGCTGCCGTACTTCTGGCGTTCAGTATGACACTATTGTTTTTCAGGATCCGGTGGGGACTGGTCCTCGGTTCCGTACCCGCCGTCTGGGCCATGCTTCAATGGATTCTGGTACATGTAGTACAGGGTCATCCTGATCAAAATGGAGTCTGGTGGTACCCAATCTTTCCCATCGTTCAGGGAGCATTGATTATCTATTTCTCTGTACTCGCATGGCGTGATAAGGAAAGCTTCAGCCAGTAATCCGGGAATGTTTTCGCATCAACCACAGACCGGTCAACAAAGCCAGAAGACTGCCGAAACCGTAGTAGCCGCTGACCAGATCGGCGACTGCTCCCACCCCGCTGACGAGAGCCACCAGGCGTGCCAGCCTTTGCTCCTCGGCTCCCTCAGCGGTCCGCAGCCGCCATCCCCAAACGAGGTTCAGCCCGGCCGAGGCCAACACTACCAACCCGCAAATCAGCCCGACAAGAGGCGATACCGGATGCCACGACGATACCGGCGCCAAGTCGGGTCCGAAGAAGAGCGTCACATCCTGCGCCCCGCCATAAATCATCAGCAATCCGCCCAGCAGGAAAACAACCAGCCAGGCCCAACGACGAAATCCTTATTTCTTCACGTTCAGCGTCTCTCCCGTAGTTCCTCAATAATCCATTGCAGGCCAGGTAGGGTCAAGTCGGATTGAGGGAGGCGGTGCAAATCATTCACGTACCTGGTTATGGTTTATGTGACTCAAAAAGATTGTCGATCGCCGTTTTCGCCTCTACGAAGCGGTTGTTGTAGTCGCCGCTGACGATCCTGTAGGAGATGCCGTATTCCTCAAGCATCTCTTTCAGGTGAATGTTGTTCTTTTCCCTCACCTTCTCATCTCCGGCAAAACGGATGCCATCGTCGATCCACTCGAGATCGGGCTCAAGAAAGAGCCAAAGGTCGAATTTCTGGCGGCTGATGATTTCGTCAATCAGATCGCTCCTCCGCTTGAAATACATCTCAAGATAATACTGGGTGACGATGGCCTCGCTGTCGATCAACAGGAGGCGATTGCAGCCGAGGGCCAGCTTCACTGTCAGGAGGAAATGTTCCATAGCGAGCTGGTCGAAGTGCTCCACCGTAAGCTGGTCGCTGAAACGAAGACAGTAATCCCGACCAACCTCATGAACGTAGGGTGTGTTGTAGAACTTGCTGAGTTTCTCTGTGAGCGTTGTCTTGCCCACGCTCTCAGTGCCTACAATGGCAATCCGCTTTACGAAAAAAGCCTGCACGGTCTGAGGGAGAAGATTCCAGTAATCGTAGAGGTTCCGCCTTATCTCGGTGGCGGAACGGGCGCCCACGGTGTCGCGCCGGGCGTCAATGACAACATGCCTGGCCTCGGGATAGTACTTGTCAAAGAGTTCATCGTACACATGTTCTGAACTGAATACATGGGTTATGGGCTTACCGATCGCCTCTTTGACAGCCCGGGTTCCGGCGTCCCAATCGTCGGATTTTCCCCAGCTTTCGTCCTGGATATGGAGGATGCGGATGTTTTCCAGCTGGCTGAGACACTCGCCGATCCAACTCAGTCTCACTTCCGCCGGCATCGTGGCCACTCCGTCGGCGATGCAGACCTCCCGATCCCGATTCTCACTCGAGTTGAGAACCACATAGAGATTCTCCACCTGATTGCTCGCCTCGATAATTGCAAATATATGACCCCGATGAAAGGGAAGGAAACGTCCTCCGATAAAGCCGACGGTCCCTTTTATATGCTCCATTGACTGCACTTTTCGATGCTCCTGAACTGTTGTTCTCAACTCTATTTTAACCGATCGACAGCATTTTCAATGCATAAACCGCAACGTAATCTTAATGGTTTCCGGAATTAATTGTCTGCAGTGAAATCACCCGGGCGGATGAGGCCCTTGAGAAAGCGTCCCGGGGTATGTACGTCCAGTAACGATACGGAACCGCCTGGCTGGATCTTCCGAACCTCGTTCCGGCCATACTGGAGAATCCCGGCCTGGACACCCGGATGTTCACAATGGTAACCGACGATGTCACCCCGGCTACGATTCTCCGTGAAGGGCACCTGGTTCGGGTGCTCAGGGAAGCCGTCAGGCTGGGAATACCGGCAATCCAGGCGGTACAGATGGTGACAATCAATGCAGCGCAGCTATTGGAAGAGTCACGATGGATCGGATCGGTATCACCGGGACGGGCTGCCGATATCCTTCTGGTGGATAATCTGGACGACTTCACAATGAAAATGGTAATCAGCAACGGTACAATCGTGGCGGAAAACGGCAGACTGACAACCATCATTCCGTCATACGACTACCCCGGATGGGCCATTGATTCAATTCATATTGCCCGACAATCAGCCGAAGACTTTTCCATCCCGGCACCCGGCGACGAATCGGTTGAAGTTCGGGTCATCCGACTCATCCCCGGCATGGTGTACACAAAATCCGAACGGATTCGCATCACCCCTCGGAACGGCAGCCTTCACGCCGATCCTGACAGAGATCTGGCCAAGATATCCATAATCTACCGTCATGAAGCCCCCATCCCCGAGGAACACCGACGTTCAACGGCCTTCCTGACAGGTCTGTCATTAAGGCCCCGAATAGCTATTGCATCAACCGTGGCCCATGACTGTCACAACCTGATGGTTATCGGCACCGACGATGAATCCATGGCTCTCGCGGCAAACATCCTGAGAGAGACCGGTGGCGGTATTGCCGTCGTTCAGGACGACGGGATTCTCGCCCGTATGCCGCTTCCTTTTGGAGGCCTTATGAGCCTTAAATCCGTGGAAGATGCCGCTCAGGAAATCGAACATGTGGAAGAAGCTCTCAAGTCTGCAGGTTGTCCCCACGATTCTGTAGAAATGACCATCAGCCTCCTCGGTCTCATCGTCCTGGGTGAGCTGCATCTGTCAAACCGGGGTTTGGTGGAATTTAAGGATGGCAAGCCACCACGATTTGTAGACCTCATCTGTTAATGAATGAAGCCGCCCTGACAGGCGGCTTCTTGTGATTTTTGTGGATGGATTCGCCCTCCGATGCTCAACATCCTGCTTCGCACCTACGGGCCGTCTCCGCCGGCTTCCGGCCACGTCCTGTGGCCTCATCGCTCCTATCGTCGCGCGCCGGCTCCGCTTCGAATCCGATATCTCCACATGAATGAAGCCGCCCTGGCAGGCGGCTTCTTGTGGAGGATATCGGATTCGAACCGACGACCTGTTGATTGCGAACCAACCGCTCTGCCAACTGAGCTAATCCCCCGGGGAAGCCAAGAATATACCGAGTCAGGTTGATTTATCAAGAAGTTAGGATTTTCCTTTGTCACCAGACCAAATCAAATCCGGAATATCTGCCGGTTGCAGGCTGTTTCTCCGCCTGGATTTCCCTGACCATGGCACCTGGAGGACCGTCCCTCAGAACTGATTCCAGTGAATCCAAGCCATCATCTGCGCCCTCCGCCCAGACTTCCACCGATCCGTCGCCCAGATTGCGGACCCAGCCGGTGAGTCCGAGGGATTTTCCTTGTCTCATGACGAACCAGCGGAACCCGACACCCTGCACCCGGCCGACGACAATGTATTTCCTCGCACTCACGATTTCACCTTTTACTCCTGATAAGAGCCCGAACACGCGAAACCGGGAACCCCCGGCGAACCAGTGCCGCCAGCAGTTTCTCATCGGTAATTCCGGATCGCCGGGACAGCTTGTCCCAGGCTCGCTCCATCGCATCTTCGGCCTCATCATCCCCGAGTTCTTCAAGAACCGCTACCACGGCCTCCCGGGCTACAGAGCCGCCGATCCCCTTGGACATCAGAGCCCCGCGCAAGCGTGAAGGTCCTTCGGGCCGGTTACGCAGCCGGGAGCGGACCCAGGCTTCGGCGAAGCGCCGGTCGTCAAGAAAGCCGGCCGACACCAGCCCGTCCAGGACTGATGATACAGCCTCCCGGGAAAATCCTTTCCTGATGAGTTTAACCGTCAAACCCCGTCGACACTGCTCCGAACGGGCCAGCAGGTCCAGAGCCTTACGGCGACAGCGACAGGTTTCGGAAGCTGACTCGAGGTCAGCAAGAAGCGACTCATCCAGGTCAGTTCCCACCGAGAGGCGGATTGCCGCGGGATGGTCGGCGTCCAAAAGAAAAAGGGAACCATCATCGAGGCGCACATGCAGTACACTCCCGTCGGTTCCCTCTCTCTTGAGTCCGGAGACTTTAACGTTTGGAGAACTGGAACTTCTTCCTTGCTCCGGGCTGACCATACTTTTTCCGCTCGACCATACGTGCGTCCCTGGTAAGGAAGCCGTTGGCTTTCAAGGTGGGACGGTTGGTTTCATCGAGTTCGACGAGGGCCCGGGCGATTCCATGACGGACTGCACCGGCCTGACCGTTGATTCCGCCGCCGCGGACATTGACAAGGATATTCAACTTTTCCTCGTTGGCGGTTACCACCAGAGGCTGCTTGAGAATATCCCGAAGGGCCTCAAGGGGGAAGTATTCTTCCAGGCTGCGGCCGTTCACTTTAATTCCCGGCGCACCTTCCCGGATGTATACCCGGGCTACAGATGTTTTACGACGGCCGGTACCGTTGGATAAAATCTTAATCACGATATGCTCCTAGAATTCCAGTACTTCGGGCTGCTGCGCATCGTGGGGATGTGCGGCACCAGCGTAAATCTTCACGTTCCGGTAGAGTTTATTGCCCAGGGGACCACGGGGCAGCATGCCCCTGACGGCCTTTTCCATGGGAGCCGTCGGCTTGCGGGATACGAATTTCTCATAGTTCTCTACTTTGAGTCCGCCGAGATATCCGGAGTGCCGGTAGTAAAGCTTGTTATTTTTCTTGTTCCCGGTTAATTGAGCCTTGTCCGCATTCACGATGATGACGAAATCACCAACGTCATGGAATGGAACGTAATAAGGCTTATGTTTACCCCGGGCGATGGACGCCGCTTTCACGGCCACACGTCCCAGGGGCTTGCCGGTTGCATCAATGACGTACCATTTATGTTCGACATCGTTCGGTTTTACGTAAATTGTCTTCATTTCTTCTGCCTCGAGTCTTTTTCAGTAAATCACCCGGGATTCGACCCGTCAGGTTCCATGGCTAAATACTGAACAAGACGTCAATCCCGCTAAAAGAGTCTCTTTCGTATAATGATTTGAAAGAAACCCAAGGGGTTTAGTGGGCGGTATATAATCACCGAATCGGGAACTTTCGTCAATACCGTCTGTTACGGATAAGAAAAACCAGAAAACCGGCCGCCAGAAGGATGGAAGGAAGGCCGGAAAGAAGGGATTTGAGCAGCGGAAATCCCTGCCACACCAGCAATTCGTAAGAAGCCAGTCCGATCAGGACCAGGGTGGCATACAAGGCATCGATAAAGAAAAACATGGCACCGAGGACGACAAGCATCCATGCTGCGTCCCGGGTTCGGGACCACAACGCAATAGCGGGGAATGCCGCCAGAAAAGAACAGACCATCCGTACAAAAACGGGAATGGCCTCAATGTTATTCATTATCTAAAAACCCCCGCATGTGAGCAAGGCAGATTCCTTTGTCGAGATATCTGTGGGCAGAATCAACGATCGCTTCGGTGACGGCGCAACAAGAATCCGTTGAGAAAACAGGGATTCGAAAACATCGTCATATTCCCCATGATTTCCACGGAACAGCATGTACGGTCCCCTCCTCTCCCAAATATCGGCATTTCCGCCTGAAATTGGAGTATTTCCGTCCCTGGAAGTATCTCCGATAGATGCACAGCTGCGAACCAGTGCCGCAAGGATAACAGGAGAAACCGGGTCCGATTGGAGTACCGATTCACCGGCGTTCCTGCACAGCACCGGCTGAACTTCCGTCAGGCCGGGGAGAGGCAGAACGGGGAAGAGATAATCGGCCTCCGGATGACCGGGCAGCAGAGGACGCCCCCAGAGTACCGTGACGCGCCTGCTGTGGCGCCTGCCATCCCCGCCGCCATCCCCGAGAGGCAGATCCAGAGGATCAATCGGCGGCTCACCAAGGCCCAAGGCCGCCAGAGCCACCTCGGCGTTACGGTATATGCGGACCGCCGAGTACCCGGGAAACAATCTCATCAGCGCCTTCTCAAGCCGTCCTTCCCAGCGGCTCGGATAAGGCGCATAGAGCCCCCGGTCGATCTCGTTTTTCAGCCTCAGGGAAACACCGTTCGGCCGATGGCCCATCAGGGCCCGGCCGCCGTCGGCCCAGCAGTCGAGCCAGCGGGAACCATCCAGGGCGTAGAGCCTGTATCCCCGGGCCCGTCCGATTCGGGGAAGCCGGGCCAGTCGTGCGGATTCTTCAGGATTCAAAGGGCCGAACACAGTGCTCGCTCCTTACAATGGAATGAACCTCACCGCGCCAGAGGTCAATTATAACAGACATCACCAATCCTCTCCTGCTGCACCCAGTAACTCCATCTTATGAGATGAGAATTCAGGAAGCAGGGTGGCTTTTTGGCCCGACTCGAAGAGGACATGAATCACCGTATGACCGCCGTTGTTTATCCGTTTCTGGACGACACCGACACCGTATTCATCATGCATGAGTTTGACGCCGGGATGCCAGGGGTTGTTATCGGGTTCCGGTGAGTCTCCCTCTCCCTCCACTCTGATCTGATCGTCGGGAACCTCTTTGAGGAATCGGGACGGCAGACTGTCCCGGTAACGGCCCCAAAGCATGCGGCGCCGGCAGGTGGTGAAGGCCAATGCCTTGCGGGCCCGGGTGATGGCCACATAGAAGAGACGGCGCTCCTCCTCAAGCTCATCGTCTTCAAAGCCCTCATCCCCCCGGGGAAAAAGACCTTCCTCCAATCCGGTGATGATAACACGGTCGAACTCCAGGCCTTTGGTGTTATGCATGGTAATCAGTGTAACCCGATTCTCGTCACCCTCTTCTTCCTCGAGAAAGGCCTGATCCAGCTCCACCAGTTCCAGGAAGGCGGTGA
>JAUVIY010000317.1 GCA_030592625.1 Spirochaeta sp.
TCCGGTATGGGATGGGAAATGTCATCGTTCGGCATCGTGAGGATGGGAAGTTGTGTGATGGAGCCCGTGGATCCTTCGATCATGCCGGATCTTTCATATAGCTCTGCCAGATCCGAGTAGAGGTATCCGGGGTATCCCTTGCGGGAAGGGATTTCCCCTCTCAGCGTTGAGATTTCCCTCAGCGCCTCGCAGTAATTAGTCATGTCGATCATGATGACCAGGACATGCATGTTCAGATCGAAAGCCAGGTGTTCTGCGAGTGTCAACGCTGCTCGCGGTGTTACCAGCCGTTCGATCGAGGGTTCGTCCGCCAGGGACAGAAACAGGGCTGTCTTCTCCTGAACGCCGGACTCTTCGAAACTACTGGAAAAATACTGGGCGACATCCGCCTTGACTCCCATAGCCGCAAAGACAACGGCAAAATCCGTATCGGCACCACGAATCTTCGCCTGACGCGCTATCTGCGCCGCCAACTGTATATGGGGGAGACCGTTGCCGGAAAAGATCGGCAGTTTCTGGCCTCTGATAAGCGTATTCATACCGTCGATGGCAGATATCCCGGTCTGTATGAAATCCCGTGGATACCGGCGGGCGGTGGGGTTCAGCGGCAGACCGTTGATATCCCGGAAAAAAGAGGCCAGCGGTGCGGTGCCCCCGTCGATGGGCTGTCCCAGACCGTTGAAAATACGACCCAGCATCCTGTCCGAGACCCCCAGTGTCAGTGGCTCCCCTTTGAATCGGACATGGGTGTCCGACAAATTGAGCCCCACGGTGCCATCGAAAACCTGCGTAATCACGACATCCTTTCCGGTTTCGAGCACAATTCCCAGCCGGACTTGTCCGTCGGGCATCACGATTTCCGCCAGTTCGCGGTACCCCACCGGATGCGTGTTGTGGAGGTACACCAAGGGACCTTCCATGCTATCGACGCCTATGTATTCACGTCCCGAGGTAAGTTCCCGGCTCAGGTCGGTTGAGACAGGATGTTTGTCAGGCATACACGGACTCCAGTTTCTCAATTGACCTTTCCAGCCGGACCTGAAGAAGATCGATCCGGTCCACCTGGTCGTCGGTAATAACGGATTTCATGCGGACAATCTCAGCCAGGACTTTCAGGCGTCTGAGTTTGATTAATGTTACACCACCCTTGATGGCTTCGCTGCCTCTGTCCCAGTAGGTTAGAATCAATCGGAGCATCGCAAGCTGTTTCTCTACCGTTGAGTACCGATCCACATCGTTAAAGGCATCCTGCTGTAGAAAAGCGTTCTTGAAGAGGGTGCACACCTCAATAACGAATCGCTGACTGTCCGGCAGGGCGTCTGGGCCAACGAGTTTGACAACCTGCTGCAACCGTACCTCCCGGTTCAACAGATCCATGATTTTCTGTCTGTCTTTTTCCCAACTGTCTCCGCCATGTTCGTGCCACCATCCGATGATATCGGGCAGATATTCCGAATAGCTTTCCAGCCAGGAAATTGCCGGATAATGTCTGGCATTAGCCAGCTGCCGGTCCAGAGCCCAGAAGGCCCGTACGAATCTTTTCGTATGTTGAGTCACCGGTTCCGAAAAATCCCCCCCGGGCGGGGATACTGCTCCGATGATGGTTACCGATCCTCTCTTCCCCGATAATGTTTCCATACTGCCGGCGCGCTCGTAGAATTCGGCGATTCTCGTCGGCAGATAAGCAGGGAAACCTTCCTCCGCCGGCATCTCTTCCATCCGTCCCGAGAGTTCCCGAAGTGCTTCTGCCCAGCGGCTGGTGGAGTCCGCCATAATGGCGACATCATAGCCCTGGTCGCGATAAAATTCGGCCAGGGTGACACCGGTATAAATGCTTGCCTCACGGGCGGAAACCGGCATGTTGGAGGTATTTGCAATAAGTATGGTGCGTTCCATCAGACTCAGACCCGTGCGGGGATCTATCAGTTCCGGGAACTCCGTCAGAACGTCGGTCATTTCGTTGCCCCGTTCGCCGCAGCCGATGTAGACGATGATGTCCGCATCGGACCATTTTGCCACGGCATGCTGGGTCATGGTCTTGCCCGTACCGAAACCGCCTGGAATGGCTACGGTTCCGCCCTTGCCGATGGGAAACAGAGAATCGATTACACGCTGGCCGGTGATCAGCGGTTCATCCACCACTCGGCGCCGGGAAACCGGTCGGGGGCGTCGAATCGGCCAGCGCTGCATAAAAGTCAACTCCCGTTCTCCAGTTGCCGTTGTAACCGAAGCAATTTCCTCAACTATTGTATAATCCCCTTCCCCGACTATCCGTGAGAGAATCCCCTGAACATCGGGAGGTACCAATACCTGATGTTCTATTCGTTCGCTTTCTTTCACCGTACCGAGTATAAGCCCCGGTTCAATCGATTCTCCGATCTGCATTGTTGGAATGAAGTGCCAGATCTTGTCCCGATCGAGTCCCGGCAGTTCATCGCCGCGGCCTATAAAGACACCGGATCTTTCCTTGATCTGCACCAGAGGACGTTGGATGCCGTCGTAGATGTTCCCGATGAGACCGGGACCCAGTTCCACCGACAGCGGCAATCCGCTACCATATATTGGTTCGCCCGGTTTGACGCCTGTTGTGTCCTCGTAAACCTGGATGATAGCGCGGTCTCCCCGCAATTTGATAACTTCACCCACCAGGCGGGATTCTCCTGCATGAACCAGTTCCATCATTATGGCATTTGAAATTCCCTCTGCGGTAATAACCGGACCATTAATACGTCTGATCGTACCGATAATGCGATCTTTCATTCACTGCTCCCGGGGAATATCCGTTCCATAACAAGTCTGTGTATGTCCTGTGAGGCACGACGGAACCGGTCGGTCAGGGTATTGCTGTAAGCAATCCGACCCGCAGCATCGATCAGGATAATTCCGATGCTGTCCGGGGGCAGAACCTCTTTATCGAACCCGAGGTTTATGGGGCGGTCGGTCAAGGCCAGGAATCTCTCCTGTATTTCGGAAAGATCTATCTGAATGAGATTGCGGTCTTTCCGACTGCAGCGAATCCTGGCTTCTGCCTGTTGTCCCCCGGAATCCAATCCGTATCCCAGCCCTATGGCGGCTTCGATGATCCAATCTCGTAGAAACTCGGAATATTCGGGATTCTCCCGCAAGATTTTCAGCCGGGACCAGGCTCTGTCGTTAACAGTGCGTACCACGCGATCCTGCAGCGCCAGGTTGACACGACGCTCTTCCTGGAGGATATGGCGTGCCCATCGTGAATTGATTCTATTTTCCTCCTCGGCGATTTTCGCATCTGCCTCAGCCGTGATGCTCGCCAGGTTCTGCTCCATGGATTTCCGGCGTTGCACCAGGCTCATCACCTTCTGTTGCGTGATCGAGTCGGCCTCCTTTTTCACATGAGCCTGTATGTCTTCGATGATCTGCTGTTGGTTCATATGTTGATACCGATGGCCTGATTTACCAGACGGCGCATACCTGGTCTGTCCGGTACGGGACCTTTCCTGTCAGGAATCTCGACAATAAGCGGGAAATCCTCCGTAAATGTATACTTGTCCACAACAGTCCTAATCATCTGCGCGGCCGTCTCGGTTATAATCATGATGCCGATTTCCTCGTCTCCCAGAGCTCGTTCGAAAGCCGCATTTACATCCCCGGGGGTGGATACGGTGATTCCCTCCA
>JAUVIY010000388.1 GCA_030592625.1 Spirochaeta sp.
CTTTTCGCCGCAATCATGCTGTTCAACGCCTTGGAGTCCCATCTGAACGATATATTCCGGGCACGCCCCCGAAAGGGACCGATATTGAGAGTCGGTATGTACGTCGCGTCTCTGGCACTTATTTCGCTTGTCTTAGGCGTGGGATTCGGATCGATCTCCGGAATGCTTGAAGCTTGGGAAAAGGTACTTGTACCGGGACGGCAGATACTCGGTATCATCCTCTCAATCCTCGGTGCCATGATCGGAATGATGCTTATCTTCGGTCTCATGAGCGCCGCCAGGGTGAAAATCAGTAGTGCGCTGCTGGGGTCTTTCATCGGATCTTTGAGTCTGCAGGCCGCAAAATACGGATTTACCTTCTGGACCACCCATTCGGTCCGACAATCCATCATTTACGGCTCGGTAGTCTTCATCCCCCTGCTGCTTATCTGGTTGAGTGTGGCATGGATTGTTATTCTGGTAGCGGCTGAAATCACATATGCACATCAGATCGAAGCCGGACACAAGTCTCCCCTGAAATACGCCACTCCCGCCGATGAAACAGAAGTCGGCTGGAAGGTATATCTCGCTCTGGCGGATGATTTCCGTCTGGGAAAGAATCCTCCATGTATCAAGGCACTGGCGATCCGGCTATCGGTGGATGAACGCCGGGTGGATCATATCCTCGAAAGACTGGAAGACGGCGGTCTGGTCCATCAGGTCAGTCATTATCCTTCAGGTTATATACCGGCTGTGGCCCCCGCCGATCTGAACGCTTCCCAGGTATTCAGGGTCATCACCGGATGGAACTGGGATAATGAGCATGATAATACCGGGGATGCATTCTCTCTCCTTAGAGAAGGAATGGAGAAATCCCTCGGAAACCGCTCCGTGCGTTCCTTCCTGATTGACGAAAAAACCGACGTACCTTCGAAAAAATGAGATGTCGTGATTCTCGGTAGCGGAGTCTTAATATCGAAAGCCGCCAAAAAAGGAAAACGACATCATATTCGTCCGGCCGCTCTCAATTGTAAAATCCCACCACTCGAAACGAATGCCGCTAAAACCCCGATTGAAGTACCAGGCACCATTCAGTCGGTAGTTCATAGTTTCCAGTATTTCATCGGTGGTTGAGGTGTAAATTCTCAAGCCCCCGCTAAAAACCAGTTTTTCAAGCGATTCGACTTTGAAAATATGATAGATCAATGGATCTGATGCCCATAGTCCCAAGTAAAGAGCTCCGCTGCGATCAATCCCCGTATTCACGTCATTGACTGTGTGAAGTGATCCCCCGAAGTCAAGCCCTATTTCCAGACGTGATATGAGACTTTCCATAAGGAATCCACGTAGATTGACACCCAGATCCAGTGAATTGAACAGGATATCGGGTTCTCCCGGTGCCCAGGAATATCCACTGCTTCTGAAATTGAAACCCAGACTGCGGCCGAGAAACAGCATCCAATATCTGATATCAGTTCCAAGTGAAGCGTAGAAAAATTCATTACCGGACGACCATGTGTTAATGGTTTCCGATGAAAGGGGGTTTACGGCAAAAAACTTGATGGACAGATCAAGACGAAGATTATCCCGATGTTCGGCCGGATCGTTAAGGCTGTCCTTATCCCCTCTGTCGATAACGAACTTGGGAGAATCATCTTCTTCATTGCTGTCGGTATCAGATTCAGTACCTGTCGTTTCAACTTCCGAGGGTTCACCTTCGGACCAGGATTGCTGTGCCACATCCAGTGCGTACAGTTCCTGAATGGAAGCTCTGTAGGAATTGATCCTGGGATCGTTTGGATCAAGACCTTCGGCATCATCAATAGCTTGAAGAGCTTGCTCCCAATTCCCCTGTTCAGCGGATGACAGGGCATATTCCAGGAGAGCCTCAAGTTCCGGATTTATGGTTTCGGCACCTGACTCGGACTGAGCGGCGAGAGGCATGGCGGCCGCAAAGATGAATACGGAAACGGCGGTACAAAGAAGTATGGTTTTCACTGATTATTCACCTGCACCCGCAGTCCTTCCCACAAGGTGGATTGGGGGAAATTCTGAAAATAGCAGCCCCAGTCTCCTTTGATTGTCGGTTTCTCCAGTTCTCCGGCAAGGGCATTAATGAAGTTTTTCCGGGGCATGTCTACCGCTCCGAATGCGGCGAGGTGCCGTGTATGCTGCTGACAGTCTATCAACCCGAATCCGGCATCGACCAGCACTCCCACCAGAGCTGCGAAAGCAATCTTGGAAGCATCTGTCCGGTGGGTGAACATGGACTCGCCGTAATAACAGCCTCCCAGGGAAACACCGTATAAGCCTCCCGCCAGTTTGCCGTCAATCCAGGCTTCGGCCGAATGGGCGTATCCAAGGGAATGCAGATTGAGGTAAGCCTCCATCATACTGTCTGTAATCCAGGTGCCCTCCTGCCCGGAACGTGAGGAGTCCCTGCATTCATGAATCACCTGATCAAACGCCTTATCCACCGTCAAATCAAACGGGTTCTTACGAATCCGCTTCTTCAGACTAGTGGAGATGTGGATTCTCTCCGGGAAAATAACAAAACGGGGATTCAGGCTCCACC
>JAUVIY010000311.1 GCA_030592625.1 Spirochaeta sp.
AACTCGATGCTGGTGGGCACGATTCCCGATTTGATAATCACCGGAACTGCATCAATGGCATGCTGGGCGGTCTCGAAGAGAACCAGGAGGTCGGAACTGGCGGTGGGCAGCCCAATCAGTCGAATAGTAGCTTGGGTAACGATGCCCAGGGTGCCTTCGGAGCCGACGACGAGCTGTTTCAGATCGTAGCCTGAGACATCCTTGGGGGCCTTACCTCCCAATCGGACAATGCCCCCGGTAGGGGTTACCATTTCCAGCCCCATCACATAGCGGCCGGTAACACCGTACTTCACCGCCTTGCCGCCGCCGGCGTTCTCGGCGATATTCCCGCCGATGAAGCAGGATTCCAGGCTCATGGGATAGCCGGCGAAGAAGAGTCCCTGTTCCTGCACCATTTGGGCGAAATCGTTGGTGACCATCCCGGCTTCCACCTCGGCTACCATGTTGTCCATGTCCAGCTCGATGAGGGAGTTCATTTTCTCCACCGAGAGGACGATTCCGCCGAAGCTGGGTATGGCGCCGCCTGAGAGTCCCGAGCCTGCGCCACGAGGAGTGACCGGGATATTCTCCCGGTTGGCCAGTTTCATTACAGCGGCTACTTCTTCAGTGTTTGTCGGCAGCACCGCCACTTCGGGAAGGCATCCGTATTCGGCGGCATCGGTTTCATCGTGGGAATAGGTTTCCAATCGCTCCTCGTCCACAATGACGCCGGCTGGGCCGATGATGTTCTTGAGTTCTTTGACGATGTCCGGGGTGACCTCGGCGTAGGGCGAATCGGTGGGCCGGGCGGGGGGCTTCACTGGTGCCTCGGTGGGGGGCGGGGATGCCGTCGAGTCAAGAGCGGCGTCGGTCCGGGTTCCTCCCCCGAGTTGTTTGAGCAGTTCGGGCATCACCTCGAAGAGGTCGCCGACGATGCCGAAGTCCGCCACCTTGTGGAGCATGGCTTCGGGATCGGAGTTTACCGACACGATGGTTTCGCAGGTTTTGATGCCCGCCAGATGCTGAATGGAACCGGAGATGCCGGCTCCGATGTAGAGCCGGGAGGAGATGGTTTTACCGCTCAAGCCGATCTGGTGGGGGTAGCTGATCCAGCCACGGTCCACCGCGTCCCGTGTGGCGCCGACTTCGCCCTCCAGCCGCTTTGCGAGGTCACCCAATATCCGGAGATTTTCCGCTTTCTTGAAACCCCGCCCTCCGGCCACCACGATATCGGCTTCCTCGATATTGACAAAACCCGTTTCGCCCTGGTGATAGCCGGTCACTTGCACACGAGAATCCAGAAGCGCATCCTCCACCGGTACTTCTATGATTTTCCCCATGCGGGACGGATCGGCGTCCATAGGCTTGTTGGATCTGGGCCGTATTGTTGCCATTTGGGGACGGTGATCGGGAGTTTTGATAGTAGCCATGATATTGCCGCCGATGGCAGGCCGGGTCTGAAGAAGGTTATCGGTACCCGGCTCGATGGCCAGCTCGGTGCAGTCCGCAGTGAGACCGGTATGGGACTTCACCGCCACATGAGGCATCAGTGTACGGCCCAGTGTGGTGGCCGAGGCCAGGATAATACCGGGATTCCAGGTTTTAATGAGATCCTGCAGTACCTTGCTGTAGCTCTCGCAGACGAACTCGGCCAGCTCCGGACGCTGAAGGGAATACACCTCATCGGCACCCCGATGGATGAGGCGCTGCATTTCCTCTTCGCTCACTCCGTCGCCGATAAGGATAGAGGCGAGTCTGGTGTCCAGATCGTCGGCCAGGCTTCGGCCCCGGGCAAGAAGTTCAAAGGAGACATCCTTCAATTTTCCCGCGTGCTGTTCGGCTATGGTCCAGACAAACATACTTAATCCTCACAGTCCAGGTATAATTCACCAGCACAAACACGAATGACCGATGTTGATGACAGCCCTGGGCGAAAATCACATCGAGTAATTCGTTGTGTTTGTGCATGAATTAAACCGCAGTTCCTTCTGATATTCATTACTGTGGCCTCCTACACCAGTTCCCGGAC
This sequence comes from Spirochaeta sp., assembly GCA_030592625.1. Lineage (GTDB taxonomy): Bacteria > Spirochaetota > Spirochaetia > DSM-2461 > DSM-2461 > UBA2779. The sequence goes on from JAUVIY010000311.1 coordinate 2,009, forward strand.
TTTCAGGAAATCAATCAACTCGGTTACAGCGGCGGAGGGGTTTCCCTCAACTTCAACAATTCTGCCGCCTCTTATCACTTGTGGAGTACGGATTTTAACGACTTTTGTGGGGGAGCCTTTGAGACCGAGAAATGAGGGTTCCAGCTCCATATTCTCCGAGTTCAGAAGGGGAACCACAGTGGTCATGGCCCTCTTCTTGCCTTCCAGAGTGGGAAGCCTGGGTTCGGCAATCTCCTTGACGACGGTAAGCAGGGCAGGGAGGGCGAGGGTAATCTGCTGATAGCCGTCTTCCATCAGGCGTTCGACGGAAAGAGTTTTACCGGAGGAGGCCTCGGTCGGCGGAGCAATCGATGAAACGTAGGTGGCCAACGATACATCCAGCCAGGCGGCAATACCGGGCCCAACCTGGGCGGTATCCCCGTCGGTGGCACGCTCCCCGGCGATGATGAGATCGAATTCCCCGACAGCCTTTATGGCCTGAGAAAGAATGTAGGAGGTAGCCCAGGTGTCCGACCCCCCGAATTGGCGATCCGAAACCAGATAGCCGCCGTCACACCCCATGGCGACAGTCTCCCGGAGGGCTATCTCGGCCCGGGGCGGCCCCATGCTTAAGGCGTGGACGGTTCCGCCGGTTTTATCCCGGAGTAGAAGCGCGGCTTCGATGGCGTAGAGATCCAGTGGGTTCACCACTGCTTCGCTTCCTGAACGCACGATGGTGCCGGTTTCGGGATCCATCTTGACGTTGGAGGTTTCCGGAACCTGCTTGATGGGGACGATGATTTTCATGTGGACATGATAAGGGTGAAAACTGACCGTAGTCAAGTAATAAATGACTGCGGTCAGCTATTAGATGAAATTGTTGTAGTGACTCACCGGCAGCCGTCAGCTTGATTAATCATGACTGGTTCAAAGCACTGCATTTGTTCAACGGACACTTGTCACTCATCTCACCTTTCCCACCAGAATTTGACAAAATTTTGTTATGGTATAATAATCATACCGTGGAATTTGAGTTTGATTGTAAGAAAAGTGATTCGAACAAGAAGAAACACGGTATTGATTTTATTAAAGCTCAGAAAATATGGGAGGATGATGACAAAATTATTTTTCCCGCCCGTTCTATAGAAGAAGAAAGAGACATCCTTATCGGCATTTTAGAAAATATTCATTGGTCGGCAATATATACTATTCGAAATGAAAAAGTCAGATTGATTTCTGTTAGAAGATCAAGAAAGGAAGAGGTGGAATTATATGAAGGCTAAAGATCTGGATAAACTCTTTGACAGTGGTGAAGTTGATATTACTCCTTATCTTGACCTCTCCAGGGGGCATCGCCCTGATCAGGAATTAAAAAGAGTCAATGTAGACTTTCCAATCTGGATGCTGCGGAAACTGGATCACTCAGCACACAGGTTGGGTGTTCCCCGACAATCACTCATTAAGGTTTGGCTTGCGGAACGTATAGCTAAAATGTAACAAACGAGGTTCTTGCAAAATGGTAATTTTGAAAGAACCTCAAACGTATAATTTCCCTTACTGTCCTGATACTATCATTTCAGAGCCGGTGAGCTTCAGGGTTTCTTCCAACTGTTTTTATGTTTTTGGATGACCTCCAGGACCGTCCACGACGAAAGTAAAGGTCTGAGCCGGACGGGATTATCCTGTTTCCCTGAGCGTGGAGATGAGTGCGGCCTTACTCACTGATGGTTTATC
>JAUVIY010000046.1 GCA_030592625.1 Spirochaeta sp.
AAACAATCAGGAAGGTGGGATATCTTGATGTCCTGGAAAAAGAGTATGAGAATCCGATCGCTCACTTTGAAAAGTTAGCCAGGAAAATGACCGATGAGATCCGGGAGAAGACCAAACCGATTCAGCTTTCAATTTTTATCGATCAGAGTATGCCTGTTGATACTGACAACAGAAAGAATTTTGGCTATGTGGCGTTCTCTCATCTCTACCATGAACTCGAGCTGAATTACTTTATCAACAACCGCCGGCGCTATACGGATGCCAAATACAATCACAACGCCATCTTCAAGATGCTCATCTACTCCCGCCTTCTTTATCCCGGCTCAAAGAAAAGAACTTTTGAGAAACGGAATATGTTTTTTGAGAAAATGGATTTCTCTCTGGATGACGTATACCGCTCTTTATCCTTCTTTGCCAAATTCAAAGATCCGATGCTCCTGGCCATGCATAAACGAATCGAGAAACTCTACGGCCGGAATACCTCGCTGGTGTACTACGATGTGACCAACTTCTACTTTGAAATTGACAAGCAGGATGAGTTAAGACGCAAAGGCTATTCAAAAGAACACCGAAGGTCCCCCATCGTCCAGATGGGACTATTTTTGGATACCGACGGTATTCCTCTCACCTACGGACTGTACCCGGGGAATATGCTCGATAAGCAAACACTCATCCCGATGATGCACAAGGTTCGTAAACAGTTCGATCTGGGACGATATATCGTCGTTGGGGATCGAGGGATGATGAGTGGAGATAACATTCGTCAGATTCTCATCGATCAATGCGGATATGTCTTAAGCTATTCCATTAGAGGCTCTGATGCTGCCTTTAAAGAGTATGTTTTAGATCAGAATGATTACCGGGATATCGGTCAGGATGGATTCAGGATTAAATCCCGCATCTACCCTAGAGAAATCTATGTTTCCACTCTGGAAGGTAAGAAGAAAAAGATTTCCATCGACGAGAAGCACATCGTGTTCTACAGCCCCAAATATGCCCGGAAAGCTAAAGCGGACCGGGATGCCGTACTCTCAAGAGCACAAAAGCTCATCGCCTCTCCTTCAGCCTATGCCAGAGCGGCATCTTATGGTGCGGCAAAATACGTAAAAGATCTCACCTACTCTCCCTCTTCGGGTGAAGTCATTGATGATGCCGAGCATTTACTCATTTCCGATGAAGAAGTACTCGCTGAAGAGGAGAAGTACGATGGTTATTATGCCATCGTAACCAGCGAGATGAAAAAGAGTGATGAGAAAATAGTTGAGATCTACCGGGGGCTCTGGAAAATCGAGGATTCATTCAGGATTACAAAAAGCGATCTGGAGACCCGCCCGGTTTATGTATCCCGGCAGGATCATATAGAGGCACATTTTCTAACCTGCTTTGTTGCCCTTGTACTGGTGCGGCTATTAGAAAAGAAGCTGGATGGGAAGTACCCGGTCCCGAGGATACCGGAGAGTCTGAAACGGAGCTCTTGTTCCCTGTTGGAGCAGAATTTGTACCTCTTCGACTACTACGACCAAGTTCTTGCTGATATTGGGAAGCTCCTGGGAATCGATTTTGGCCTGAAATACCGGAAGGTTGGGGATATCACAAAGATTATTGCCGGTTCCAAGAAAATTGATAAATAACACAACAACTTTGTGAGATTGACTAACTCCTGTATATAACTACAGGATAAGTAGTTATAGCCTTATTATGTCATTTGAACTGCAAAAGATGAGGTATATCTGGTCAAACCAAGTTTTCTAATCGTGATATTGACGAAAAGTACAGGATTGGTGATAGCGATATCCTATTCTCCTGGTCGGGGAATCCTGATACTTCAATCGATACTTTCATCTGGTTAGGCGGCCCAGGTTTATTAAATCAGCATATTTTTCGAGTATTACCAGAGCAGGAGCTTGACCGATTATATGTCTTCTACCAACTTAAGTCGCTAAAGTTGACTTTTACAGCTATTGCTCAGAATAAATAAACTACGGGTCTTGGTCATGTTACGATAAAGGATTTGAAAAGGCATAAAGTTGTTCGTGGGAGTAATAAAATACGTAAAGCATTTCATGATCTTGTTGGCCCTTTTTACATGAAATGGGTTCAAAACCAATTGCAGTCAAATCAGACGGTAAAAATCCGTGATACCCTTCTCCCAAAACTCATTTCCGGAGAACTTCGCATCCCCGATGCCGAGAAATTGGTGGAGAAGGTTTTGTGAACATCTTTAAGGAGTGGTTATGACATCAAAACTCACATTTGAATCACTCCGATCCCAGATTTCTCTCGGTGAGGACAGTTCCCGTCAATTCAAGCAGGATATTACCAATACCGAGTCTCTGGCGGCTGAGATGGCGGCTTTTGCTAATACTGATGGGGGGACTCTTTTTATTGGCGTTGCTGATGACGGTTCTGTTCCCGGGTTGAGTTCATCTGATGTAGCTCGGATTAATCAGCTTATCAGTAATGCTGCGAGTCAGGGGATTCGGAGTCCTTTGACTGTTGAAAGTGAAAATGTGGCGGTGGACAATGGGCGTCTGGTGATTGTTCTGAAGGTTCCCAGGGGGATTGATAAGCCGTATTTCGATAAGAACGGGGTTATCTGGCTGAGAACCGGGTCTGATAAACGGCGGGTGAATTCAAAAGAGGAGCTTAGACGCCTTTTTCAGCTGACCTCGCAGTTCCATGCGGATGAGCTGCCTGTGAAAGCGGGGGTGGATAAACTCGATAAGCTGCGATTTCGGGATTTCCTCAGGGATTATTATAAACAGGAGTATCCGGATTCATCGGAAGAATTGTTACAGCTCCTTCAGAATATGAATCTTGCTGCTGATGATGGAAAAATGACTTTAGCCGGGGTGCTGTTGTTTGCAGAGCAGCCGGAATTGATTGTACCTCAGTTTGTTGTTAAAGCGATTCAATATCCTGGTAACCAGATTCATACAAGCGATTATACGGATACAGAGGATTTTTTCGGACCGTTACAGAAGGTTTTTCATGATGCTCTGGCTTTTATTATGAGGAATCTTCACAAGCTGCAGGCCGGGCAGGGTGTGAATTCACCGGGAGTTCCTGAAATTCCCGAAATGGTTTTCGAAGAACTTCTGGTTAATGCCCTTGTTCATCGGGATTATCTGGTGAGTGCGCCGATTCGGCTTTTCATCTTTGATAACCGGATCGAGATAATCAGTCCGGGTTATCTGCCGAATAACCTCACTGTTGAGAAGATTAGGGCCGGGAATTCCAATATCCGGAATCCCATACTGATGTCTTTTGCGGCCAAGGGGATTCTGCCATACCACGGACTGGGGTCGGGGATTCGCCGGGCATTGGAGAAATGGCCGGAGATTGATTTTGAAGATAATCATGAAGGTTGTTTATTCACTTCGACGGTATATCGGTCAACGACGGTAGAAACGACGGTAGAAACGACGGTAGAAACGACGGTAGAAACGACGGTAGAAACGACGGTGAAAACACCTGAAATGATTTTAAAGGCTCTAGCCGAGAATCCGAATCTTACATTAATTGAGGTGGCTGGTTCTATTGGGCGGTCGGTGAGGGCTGTAGAAAAGGCATCTTCGAAATTAGTTGATGAGGGTAAGCTCAGGTTTGTGGGACCGAAGAAGACCGGGCATTGGGAGGTTCTTTAACGGGTATGAGTTTCACTGAAGAGCGTCTCGAACAGGCCTTTATCGAGCTTCTTGAGGCTGAGGGATTTCAGCATCTCAACGGGGAATCCATACACCGGACGGCGCAAGAGGTCATACTAGAAGATGATCTGATTACCAATCTGAGTAATCGCTATCAGGATGATAGCATTACGGTAACGGAGATTCAGTCCATTATCCGCCGGCTTAAGAGTTTTTCGGCGGAAGATCTTTACGAGTCGAACAAGTCGGTGATGAAGATGATTTCCGACGGTTTTGTGATGAAAAGGGAGGATCGCAGCCGGAAAGATCTGTTTATTCATCTCATCGACTATTCGAGGGGAAATCAGAATATTTATCGGTTCGTCAATCAGTTGGAAATTACCGGGAATCATACCCGGATTCCTGATGGGATTGCCTATATCAACGGGATTCCCATGGTTGTTTTCGAATTCAAGAGTGCTATCCGGGAAGAGGCTTCTATTCATGATGCCTATGTTCAGCTGACCACCCGCTATCACCGTGATATTCCTGAGCTTTTTAAATACAACGCCTTCTGCGTTATCAGCGACGGGGTGAACAACAAGGTGGGTTCCAATTTTGCTCCCTACGAATTCTTCTACAGCTGGCGGAAGATTGATGGTTCTGATCTGGTGGAGAGTGATGGAATTGATTCCCTGTATACATTGATTAAAGGAATGTTTCATCCGGACCGTCTTCGGGGGATTATCAGGAATTTCATTTTCTTTCCGGATACTTCCAGGCGGGAAGAAAAGATTCTCTGCCGGTATCCTCAGTACTATGCTGCAGTCAAGCTCTTTGAAAGCATCCGGCAGCATCGCCGCCCTGAGGGAGACGGTAAGGGGGGTACTTATTTCGGGGCAACAGGTTCCGGGAAAAGCTTCACTATGCTTTTTCTTGTCCGGCTTCTGATGAAGAGTGTTGAATTCTCCAGTCCTACAATTGTTCTTATTACCGATCGTACCGATTTGGATGACCAGCTCTCGGGATTGTTCACCGGGGCCAAAGGATACATCGGTGATGATTCTGTTATCAGTGTGGAGAGTCGAGATCATTTAAAGGAACTTCTCAAGGGACGAAACAGCGGAGGGGTATTTCTCACTACCATCCACAAATTCACCGAGGATACGGATCTCCTCACCGACCGGGGAAATATCATCTGCATCTCCGATGAAGCTCATCGCAGCCAGGTGAATGTGGATCAGAAAGTAAGGGTAAGCTACGATGGTGTGAAGAAAACCTTCGGATTCGCCAAGTACCTCCACGATTCACTGCCCAACGCCACCTATGTCGGATTCACCGGTACTCCTATCGATGCCACCCTGGATGTGTTCGGTGAAGTCGTGGACGCCTACACCATGACCGAATCGGTTAAGGATGAAATTACCGTCCGGATTGTTTATGAAGGTCGGGCGGCCAAGGTTATTCTGAACAACAGTAAGCTTCAGGATATTGAAAAATATTATGCGGATTGTGTGGCTGATGGGGCCAGTGATTACCAGGTTGGAGAGAGTAAACGGGCCAATACCCGGATGAATACTATTTTGGGTGACCCTGACCGAATCCAGGCCATTGCTGAGGATTTCGTTCACCATTATGAGATGCGGGTGAATGAGGGGGCGTCGGTGAAGGGCAAGGCCATGTTTGTTACCAGTAACCGGCAGATTGCCTGGCAGCTTTACAAATCTATTACTTCACTTCGCCCTGAATGGACTGAGGTGAAGATAAGTGACGATGAGGAAATCAAGCCCATGGCCCATATACAGATGGTAATGACCCGGAGTCAGGATGATCCAAAAGAACTCTGGGATATGCTGGGCACCAGGGATGATCGCAAGGAGCTGGACCGTCAGTTCAAGAATGCCAGATCCAACTTCAAAATCGCCATTGTTGTGGACATGTGGCTCACCGGATTCGACGTACCCTTCCTGGACACCATGTATATTGACAAGCCCGTACAGCAGCACACCCTGATTCAGACCATCTCCCGGGTGAACCGGAAGTTCGAGGAGAAGGAAAAAGGGTTGGTGGTGGATTATATCGGTATCAAGAGTCAGATGAACAAGGCTCTGGCTCAGTTCTCCAAGTCTGAGGGTATCAATTTTGAGGAAATCAGCCTTTCCATTACTGTGGTGAAGGATCATCTGGATCTGCTGAACAGAATGTTCCATAAGTTTGACAGAGGTCAGTATTTCCATGGAACTCCCCTTCAGCAGCTTGAATGTCTCAATATGGCCGCCGAGTTTGTTCAGATAACCGACAAGGTTGAGAAGAGGTACATGTCCCTGGTAAAGCGCCTGAAAGCCGCTTATGACATCTGCACCGGCAGCGATGAGATCAGCCGGCAGGAGAAGGACGAAATCCATTTCTACCTGGCTGTAAGATCGATCGTTCATAAGCTGACAAAGGGCAACGCCCCTGATACTGCCCAGATGAATGCCAGGGTGAAAGAGCTCATCGAGGAAGCTCTCAAGAGTGACGGGGTGGAAGAGATTTTCAAATGGGGCGAAGGTAAGGGGAGCGAGTTCGATATCTTCGATCCGGACTACATCGCGAAAATTGAGAAAATCAAACTGCCGAATACCAAAATCAAACTCTTACAGCAGCTTCTGAGCCGGGCCATCGAAGACTTCAAGAAAGTGAACAAAATAAAGGGGATCGACTTCTCAAAGAAGTTCAAATCCCTGGTGGACAAGTACAATGAGCGCAAGGAAGCGGATGTCCTCCGGAGTGAAGTTCTGGATGAGTTCACCGAAGAGATTATGGACCTGTATTTCGCCATGAAAACAGAGAGGGACTCCTTTCAGGATATGGGAATCGATTTTGAAGAGAAGGCTTTCTATGACATCCTGAAGGCTTTAGCCGTCAAGTACGATTTCGAATATCCTGAAGACCAGCTGATTGTTCTGGCCCAGGCTGTGAAGAGCGTCGTGGATGATAAGGCCAGGTACACCGACTGGAGCCGGCGGAATGATATCAAGGCGGAGCTGAAGGTGGATTTAATAATTCTGCTGGCTGAGCATGATTATCCTCCTGTGGACCGGGATGAGGTTTATCAGGAGATTTTTGAACAGGCGGAGAATTTTAAACGGTATGCGTGAGATTTATTTATCTGTTGAATAACGTTGACAACATCGGGTAGGGGAGCTCACTACGCAGATTCTTCGTTGTCATTTAGAAGTTTTCGATGCACCACACTTTGAATTTCATCGCCTCTTTCCCAGTAAACCCAATAGCAACCAACGAGAACCCTTTCCTGGTCATGCGATAGGTCCTCTGTGTTCGACTAGCAGAGTCCTTATAGGAGATGTGCCCAAAATTGGACGTATTGAATCATGCACCCCAGTTTCAAGTATTCGGTCAATACCTCGTGTTACGTGGCGGTGTTCCTTTCCAAACACCCGGGCCAAGGCCCGGCTTGTCGTCCATCCCTGCGTCTGACGGTGCATAAAATGGGCTCCCGAAATAGGGGCCCTAAACGGTTTAGTGTCTCAGAAAACTATCTACAACCCTCGGATTGTCATTAATCATAGAAAGCAGTCGGGCGGCGGCACCTCCGGGGGTGTTTCGTTTCGCTTCCCACGCCTGAACGGTTTTCTTTCCAACACCCAAGGCATCGGCCAGGTCGTTCTGGCTCAATTCTGCTTTCTTCCTAATTGCCTTAATCATTACGGCGTCAAACTGAGGAGGAGCAATGAAGATCTTCTTCCTCCGGGTAGTTTTTCTCAGCTTGCGCTTGCCGTCTACATATTCTTTCGCCTGATTAAGGCTTTCTTTCAATCTATTAAAATCCTTTTCGTCCACACCATCCTCTCCTCTCTCTATACATGGTTTTTCATGCTACAGGTGCGATACATTTTCTTTGAAAAACTTCTTTTCATCTTCGGTCAAATCGACCTTCTTTGATTTTGGATACGCCATGAGGAAGTAGTAAATCCGCTCCCTGATCTTGGCGTAAAAAATTATCCTGGACCCGCCCCGTTTTCCTTTCCCGTCGGGAGACTTCCACCGAAGCTTCCGTACCCCACCGGTTTTCCGGATGATGTTTCCGGCCTCCGGCATTTCCATAAGGAAATCTGTAAGTTCTCTGTAATGATCTTCAGAATAGCCAAGGGAGCCCCAATCCTCTCTGAAGATGTCCGTTTCAATGAATTCGAAATTACAGTACATTTTTAATTGCCCCGCCTTTCCAGTAGAGAATTCTAATCTCCTGTCACCTCCTACCCCCTCGCCCGAACTATACCATATAATTACCCTTTTGTCAAGTGATGTGGGTAATTTATTTACCCCTCAAGTTCTTACTGCACTGACTCCTCATCAGTGTTCACCGGCCGAGCCGCTTGAGGAACGGCTGATAAACTCATATACCGTGGTCCGTCGGAGGTTCTGGGACTTCTGGAAACCTCCGATACCGATTTCCGTATCTTGGTTATAAGAGGTCGACCGGCCGATTGGGATATTGTAACCGGAAAACTTCACTCTTCAGCTGTGTCGGTTTTGGAAGTTCTCGATCTGATTATCTTTACCGGCCCCGATTCCCCGGCTTACGGATTATCGAGCGGAACCGGAAACTTAAACGCCACCGAACAGGACATTCCCTGGCTCTCTCTGGCCGCTAGGGGAAACGGATTGGCCCGGATCTTCCTTTCTTTCGAAGACATGCAGGAGATTTATATTCGTCACCTGCTCCGCGGTGATGCCCTGGAGTCCCCGGTGGTGATGGCAATGGGTGATTCCTACATGGAAGATCTCATCACTTCGGCCCTGGCCGCAGCGAAGGTCAGCAGGGCGTCCGATAGGGGAGAGTCCGATTTCAAGCCAACATAATGGTATCCCTATGGCTGCAGAACTTGCGAGGATTTTCTCTGGAAGGATATCCCGAAGATGGAGAGGTTCAGTGGACGGATTGTATCGATAATCGAACGGGACACCGGGAGCCGTATTTCTGGCCGGGCTCCTGGATGGTGTGAACCCTTGTGCCTTTTCCGCCATGGTTTTTCTCGTATCGGCCCTGGCGGTGGCAGGCCGGTCAAAGAAAACCATGCTGGCCATCGGACTGCTTTATGCCTTTGGCATCTTTATAACATACTCACTCGTCGGGGCGGGTCTGCTTGGTGGATTGCGGCGAATCGCCGTCGATTCGGGAATCAGGGTAATTCTGGAATACGCTTTAGCCGGTTTTCTGCTTCTACTGTCGGCATTGAGCCTGATCGACGGTATAAGACTATACAAAGGAAGGAGCGATCTGATTCTCAAACTTCCTGAACGGCTGTCCGGCCGAGTGCACAGGATCATCAGGGAAGAAGTCCGGTCAGGTGCGGCTGCAAGCGGTGCTTTCCTGCTGGGAGCCGTAGTAGCGGGGTCAGGTATACCTGCCCACCATCGCCTGGATGATTGCCCGGGGAGAGGGTTCTTCTCCCTGGTTATGGCTGGTTGTATATAATACGGCGTTTATCATTCCACTCCTTATTGTCTTTGTTGTATCATATAAAGGGGTATCGGCGGTGAAGTACGTAACGGCCGGGCTTCTGGTCGTTCTGGCAATCGTCGTTTTCATCGCATAGTAATCGAGGGTGATTGTGGATTATCGAGGGCAGCAAATTTTCATCATTCACCCTGATCAGGATTTCCGCGAAGAATTGGTACGATCACTTCGATACAACGAATTCGAAACATTCGGCATTTCCGAAACCGATGCTGATGTGATTTCAAAGTGTCGTGACCCGGTGGTATTCCTGCATATTTCCGATGATGAAGGCTGGAACTGGCGGGATTTCACAGATCTGATACGCCGGTTTGAAATGCCTCAAAAAATTGTTGCACTGGGAACAGCTTCTGTAGATTTGCCTGAAGGGTTCGATAATATCATTGAATATTCCAAAAATAATTTTCTGGAGAGCATCCTGTCCTACCTGGGTGAGATTAACGCCCGGGGGCATCGCCATTATGTCAGATTCGGGAGCCAGAACGCCTCTATCGCCACATTCGAATTTCACAAAGACGCTAGAAGATATGCCGGGGTTATTCACGATATCAGCATTGCCGCCATGTCCTGCACATTCAAGCCTGAGCCGGAGAATCTCGGCCATATGACGGTTGATGAAATGATTTTGAACATTCCGGACTACCGTACCTCGCTGAGCGGTCGATTCACCTCAAAGCGTGTCGTTGCGGGACAGATAATTCATGTATTTCAAATCACAGGGAATATTTCCGATCAGATCAGAAATCATATTTACGATTTCATCTATTCGTCCCTGGAAACGAAGTTATCCCTCCATTGAGCGATATATTGGCATAAGTAAAAACTAAAGAGGAGTCGATTATGAGCGGTATTTTTGAAAGTCTCGAACCGGCAATACAGGAACACTTGAAGGTTATCAGGGAGACCAGTGGTCTACCTGAAGGGGATACGTCGCTGGAGCTTCTTGCCGAAGACTGGAGGGAGAAGGAAGGGGCTTTCGACGATCAAGCTCGATCCATGGGTATGGATCAGGCCGAGGAATGCAAGGATTCGAGCCGGGGATTCCTGGCTTTAACCTATTCCGGATCTCTGGTTGCCGTCGGTCCGGAGAACGGAGACAAGCGAAAGGCCGTTTACGTCAGTATCGACCGCCGTCGTGATGTTCCGGCACGGGCGGAATCCGAAGATGCCGTACTCGGCGGTTCAGTCGTCTGCGGACACGAGATTGTATTCGAGAAGGGTCCCGTGAAAAAAAGTTCGGCGATATACCGTCTGGCACTTCTGCCCTCGGCACTGGCTCTCTCCGATCAGCATGAACGCCTGGATGAGGCTACAGTCGCCCTGACGAAGGAATTCCAGGCCGTGGATGAAACAAGGTTTGACGAGAATTGATGAATTCCGGTAACGGTAATGGTGACGGCGACGGCGACGCGATACGAGAAGTATTCCGGCGCCTGCATGAATCGAAAGTCCTTCCGGATTCCGGGGATCTCTCCGGGATCCTGGACGCCGTTCTCGATGCCCTCGCCGATGAAAATCCCATTATTCGGCCCCGGGATCGGGCCGGCATGCCGGGGGGGCTGATTCTTCTCGATCACAACATCACGACCATTCTGGTTCCCGATCTCCATGCGCGTACCGGATACATGAATTCTCTTATCGATATGGATGTTGCCGGTTCACCGCTCCTGGATGGGTTGGTAGAAGGCTCCCTGCAGGTTCTCTGTGTCGGTGATGGTTTCCACAGTGAAGCTCGGGGAGCCGAGCGCTGGCGCCGGGCCTGGAAAGAATACAAAGGGGGATTCCGGCGTCATACAGCCATGGACGATGAGATGCGGGAAGGATTAAACCTGATGGCCATGGTGATGATTCTGAAAACGACTTTCCCTGACCGTTTTCATTTTCTCAAAGGTAACCATGAGAACGTCGCCAATGTAGAAACCGGTGGAAACCGTCCCTTCGGCAAGTACGCCTGGGAGGGTCAGATGGTAAGGGACTGGTTTATCGAGTTCCTGGGCGGCAACATGCTCGACCGATGGGCCGATTTTGAAAACACACTTCCCATTCTGGCCGTGGGAAACCGATTTCTTGTCTCCCACGCCGAACCCCGGACATTTTATGAGCGCGAACGGCTGATAGAATACCGGGGTGATGATGAACTCATCTTCGACTTCACCTGGACAGGAAACGGAGAAGCGGAACAGGGGAGTGTAGACGCTATGCTTGAACACTACTTCGGTGGTGATTCTGAGAACGCCCTGTACTTCGGTGGTCACCGCCCCGTCCGTGGTCTCTTCGGCCTCAGGGCGGAAAAGAGATATATTCAGATACACAACCCCGAACGCCACATCGTCGCTGTTCTCGAAAGCGGCAGAGACCCGGATCCCGATCGGGATATTCGGACGATTGAGGGAGATAAGGCATGAGCGCATCGAAAAGTACGGGAAAAAAGTCATCTTCAACCAAGAGCGTCGGGAAGAAGATCGGCAAATACCAGAACGCGGTGCTGCTGGCCAAAGGCGGAATGGGAGCCATATACAAAGCGGATCATCCCACACTGGACCAGCCGATTGTTCTGAAAATGCTCACTCTCACAGGTAACGATCAATTCGCCCAGAGATTCCAGCGGGAAGCCACTATCATGATGGGCTTTCAGCATGTGAACATCGTGAATTACTTCGATCACTTTAAAACCACGAATTCTTACTGCATGGTGATGGAGTTCGTCGATGGTTGTGCGGTTTCCCAACTGTTGGAGAAACACCGCTATCTGGATGACGACGTCGCCCTTCTCATTCTTCGGGATACGATGCGGGCTCTTGTTTTTGCCCATGAAAAGGGTGTTGTGCATCGGGATATCAAGCCGGCCAACATCCTCATTTCCACGAAAGGGGAGATAAAACTCACGGATTTCGGAATCGCCCACAACAAGGCGGTGGATACCGATGGACTGACTAAGGAGGGGATGACCCTGGGTACTCCCTCTTACATGGCGCCTGAACAGTTTCGGGACGCCGGGAGCGTTGACGGCAGGGCCGATATTTATTCCGCCGGTGTGCTTCTTTACGAATGTCTTACCGGCCGCAAGCCCTTTGCCGGATCGTCATTACCTGAGCTGCTGGAACGGATCAGGAAGAGTAAGTACGAAAGGCTCCGGAAAATCAGACCCGAATCCTCACCCCTGTCCAGGCGTATCATTAGGCGGGCCATGCGTTCCAAACCTGAATGGCGCTTTCGGGACGCAC
>JAUVIY010000160.1 GCA_030592625.1 Spirochaeta sp.
CATACTTCCCTCCGCCGGGGATTATGAGAGTGAGGAAGGAATTCTGACCGGCATTGTGATCCAGTCCGAACCAGTCGGACGCCGTCGCATAAGCGTCGTTACCGTCGCCCCATAAAAAGGCGGCTACGGTCAGGATTCCCAACACGATTACCAGACGTTTCATGAACGCCTCCAAATATATCGCTTAGACAGGTATTTATCCAGAATGCACAAGACCATAGATCGGCGTTATGAACCTCATATTTGTGAAGATCAGGAATTTGCCGATATATATATAGATGATCGAGCGAAACACCATGTGTCTTTAGCATGTAAATCAGACGAGGAGCCGACTGGCATACATCAGTGACGATGAAAATCTCAAACAGGGGGGGGCGAGGGGTCCTTCCGCTTTTCCTCCTACTGATGATTATTTGTACTTCTCTGTATGCCGGTGGCAGCGGTGATTCAGATAATGGATACGATCCGAAAATCGAATTGGAAAAAGCCGCCATTCTCATTGAAGAGGGACGACTCAATGATGCTATCGAAGTTCTTGTGGATCTTGCCCGTAGAGATCCGGAGCAGATGGAGCGGGTGCAGAAGATCATCCTGGATATCCGCGAAAGAGAAAGCAAAATAGGCGAACTGTTCATCGAAATTCGTGACATTATAAAACAAGAAGACCTGGACCCGGACGAAAAACTCTTCCTGATTGAAGAAAACATCACTGCGATAAAGGAAATTGACTCGGATCCCACCAGCAGTACCTGGGTTAAACTTTCTTTTGTTGAAAGCGAACTCCGCCAATCCCTTGACGAGCTCCGGCGGGAAGATTTTTTCCTCAGGGGAAATGAGAAATTGGCGCAGGAACTCTACCGGGATGCCGTTGTGGAGTACGAAAAGGGATTTATCGACAGTGTGTTCGGAGAATTGCAGACTTATGAGAAATACCGGGATGCCGAAACTCCTGAAGATATCGACAACTATGCGATAAACACCGAACGGCAGAAAATCATCCTGGAGGCTTATAACCTGAGTGCTCCCGAAGGGGACAGGATTATCAACGATATCGGTTTGGCTCTCGATTCCTGGGACCGGATCAGTGCCGAGCTGACCGATTTGGGTTCAGATGCAGCAGGAATCGTTACCGGCAGCAATCCTGCCGGCTGGAGTGAGGCACTGGCGGCCTACATTGAATCTTTGGCGCATATCGATGAAGAGATTCAAACGGTACGTTCTCTGGAGAATGAACTCGATATAATCAGGACTCAACTTTATTTTGAACTCAACGGGGCTCCCGAAGATTTCCGATACGATCGTATCGGTTCTTTTCTGACCGGTAGAAAGGAGAGAGAACCTGAGGGGATCATCTATGCCCAGGAAATTCAGTGGGAGAACTCGTATGTCGTTGTTCTTGCCGGTATGACGGATCGGGTTCGTAATACATATAATGATGGACGAACTCAATTCGAAAAACAACTCTGGAATGATTCTGATGCTTCTTTCACAATATCGCAGAGCACGGCCGGATATGCTCTTGAATTTATTCAGGTGGCTGAGAATCACGTTGATTCCCATCGTGAATCAGGAGTCAATCGATTCACAAATAGATTCGATCCTCTTGTTATGGAACTCCGTTATCTTGAAAAAGCCTCGGAAGTCCGGTACGAACTCATCAATATTTCCCGGAGTCAGCCTCGTACGGATAATGCTGCTCTTGCGGTTCTCAGTCTCCAGGGCATTCAGGAGCTTTCAGATGTCGTTCAGGATTATATTGATCTGACGGAAGCTCTGCTCCTGGATTGGAACGAGTCGACGGATCCATATGAATCGACTCCGGGTTTCGATGCTCCCGGTGTCCGGGAGTTAGACCGCAATTTGAGGGACGACCTTGAAGCGATGCTGGAGGAATACCGTAAGCTCAGGGTCAATGTATTCATTCTGTATATGGAACCCCGGTTCAAGATTCTGGATTCCGAAGTATCGGGTCTCCTCGAAGATTATCCGGGAAGCAGAGAGGAAGCACAGAATCTCATCGATAACGGCAGACCGACTGCGGCCTTGAATCAGTATATCGAACCGGGTGTGTCAGCCGATGATACACTCCTTAACGCTGTGAATGACTTCCTCGAAACCCTCGACGATGTCCTCGAAAGCTCGAAAGCCGTTGAAGATAGTCAGAAATTCCTGGAGTTCCGTACCAGGGCGGAAACAGTTCTCGTTTTATTGAGCGGGGACAGGGATGAGTGGCTGAAAATCCGAACGGATGCCGTGAAACGGAGAAATGCCGCATTGAGGGCCGAAACCATAGCCGTAGCGGCTCTGGATGAGGCGGAAAACCTGATTCAGTCAGCCAGAGATGCCGATATACGGGGCCGCAATACCAATAACATCAACGAGTCCTACAGGGCAAAAGATCTCTATACATCGGCAGGTGCGGCATTGGACAGGGCCGGCGATCTGCTGATTCAGGTTGAACTCAACGATATGGATATCGCCGGTGCATCGGGAGTTCGGGAGCGCCTTGCGGAATTGGAAGCTGAGACTCTCAGTGCTCCCAGGAATCTGGCTGTCACAGTCAGGGATTATGCCATTGCGGAAGCTGACAGGGCATTTACTGAGCGTCGTTACGGTGAGGGACTTACGGTACTCCTTTTAGCCCAGGAATTCTGGGTGAACATCTTCGGTGAAGAAGATACACGTCTCAGGGAAAGAATTGTACGGTTCAGGGTTGTTCAGCAATCGGCTCAGAATACCAGAATCGAACCGAGCGATCCTTTATTTATGGAGATGAACCAGTATCTCAACCTGGCGAACCGATACTATAACGAGGGAATACGGCTGTCACCATCAGGAACCTCGAATGTCAGGAATCCTGATGCATTGAGAGCTTTCACCGCTTCTGAAGATCTACTCAGACAGGTACTGAATGTCTTCCCGGGCAATGCCGCGGCGCTGCTGCTGAAAATGAAGATTCTTAAAGTTACCGAACCAAATGTATATACCAGAACTGTCAGAGATTTGATTGACGAAGCAAACACCGCATTGCGGCGGAATGAACATGAAACAATCGAAGGAACGGATTTTGAGCAGGGTTTGGATCCCCAGCTCCAGGCCGTGTATTCCTTCGACCCGAATTTTCCAGGTCTGGCCGATATCGTCAACAGAATCGATATTTACCTCGGGCGGGTGATACCCGAACCGACACAGACGGAAATCAATGAAAGCCGGCGTATCACCACAGCTGTCGGTAATGACTGGGATCAGACCAAAACTCTGGGTATCAATGCGGTGAGTATCGCTTCCCCGGGGCTCATCAGACGTCTTGATGGAGCCCTCGTTCTATGGGAAGACAATATTACTGCGGCCAATCTCCAGGATGAAATCCGGTTCTATACAGAACCTCCCGCTTTGCCTGAGAATCTCCGCAGGCTCCTGGATGTTGCCGAAGAACAAAAACGTCAGAACAACAAGACGTCGGTTGAAACGATTTACAAATCGATCGTGGATACATACCCCTCATTCCTGAGTCATCCGGATGTACTGAAACTCAAGAATTGGCTGGGGCTTGATTAGATATGCACATTGATATCCGATTCACGCAGGTTAGAATCATCTTTCTTGTCCTGATTCTCATGGGATTTTACCCATTGATTCTGACCGCACAGGAACGCCTGTTCTGGGATTTTCCCGAGTCCGTTGACTCGGTATACGGTGGTCGGTTTCCGGAACTTGTGGAAGCGGGCAGCGGCCTTGCAATGATCTGGCAGGAATTCGATGGCGAGCCGGATGAACTTAATGCAACCATATCAATCAGGGCTATGTTCTCTGAAGACGGGATTTCATGGTCCGGACCTGTACTGGCTGTTGTGGAAAATCTTCCTTATCGCTGGCTCGAAGAAGTACCGCTATTTTCCGTCTCAACAACAAATGACGGCCGCCTTGTGGTCGCTGTCGCAGTCGGGAGTGAAGGGGTGGCCATCTACAGCCAGGACAGCCCGGGCTCTGCCGGGTCGTTCCGGAAGACGGCAATAATTCCCCCGGGGCCCGGCAGTGCCGATGTACCGATTGCTCCAAGACTCGCCGCGGACACCGACGGTGGATTTCTCCTGTTTCTGACACGTCGTACTGAAGCGCAGGGTATCGCTCCGGGCCGCAATTCTATGCTCACGGTATTTTCCGCTACATCGACCAACGGCGATAAGTGGGAAGATGCCAAGCTATTCATCAACATGGAAAAAGACCGGGCCGATGACGGTGCAGTCCTGGATCAGAACTTCATGCCGGCTTATCTGGCCGATGGGAACGACGAATATGTCGTCTTCCAGTCCCTTCGTACAGGGTCCAACAATCTGGTGTACCAACTTTACTTGAAACATCGATCCGGGGGGGGAGAATGGTCTCCGGCTATTCCGATTACCGAAGGAATCCTGCCGGAAGGGTTGGGAAGCAACCCTCTGGAGTGGGATAACCAGCGGCCGTCTTTGGGTTTGGGCAGTCGGGGTGAGGTTCTTGTTACCTGGGAGCGCCGTAAGGGACGGCAGCTTCCGTCCATCGCCGCCGCTGTCCTGGACCAGGATGGCCTTCCCTTATCTGAATCGGTGGAAAACGTATCGACCGAATCCAGCCGTTCCAGTTTCTCATCCAGCATTATCAGTATCAAAGACAACACCTGGCTTCTCTGGTTCGACAGCAGCGGCATCCGTATGGCATTGCGGGAGGCCTCTGAAGATAGATCCACTATTCGATACTATGTTCAGGCATCGTCTCTGAATGCCTTAACCGAAGGTTCGGATCAGAATTCAGCCTCGTTTCCGAAAGCGGTGGTTTTGAACGGCAATCCATACATTCTCTGGGAAGACCGGTCTGCCAATGTATCCCGGACAATACTCCTCAGACCCGATCTCCGAGTGGATGCTCCCAGTCTTCGTTCAACGAACTTTGTATCCGGAAGGCCGGGAAATACTCGAACATTGACTGTTGAATGGAACCCGCCGGAAGATTCTTCAGGAATCCTTTCTCACAGCTGGATCTGGACCAGGAATGCAGCTGAACTGCCTTCCCGTGAAGAGGCAGATCAGCTCTATGAAGATAATCGGGCGGTAAAAATATTTGAGAATCCGGAAGAAGACGAAGGGAACTGGTATTTCAGCCTGATAGCCCGGGATCTTGCCGGGAATTGGTCTAAACCGTTTCGTCTGTCCTATACACTTGACGTTACAGCTCCTCCTCCTCCAATTGTTCGAGCGCCACCTACAGCGTCGGATGGTTTTCTTACATCAAATACCTTCACTCTGGAATGGGAGGATGGTGAAAGCGAACCTGCGGCATTTTACCGTTGGCGTCGGGACAGACTGGCAACCTTCGTTGATGAATTACCACTGGAAATATTCACCACTCAGGAAGCTCTACCCATCGGAACGGTCGGAGTCACCGAGATTTCAGAACGATTCATCTCACAGGCGAATATCGATAATGGTGTGTGGGCTTATTCCATCGCCGCTGTCGATATCGCCGGGAATGAAGGTTTGCCCAATACCGAGATAATCCTTGCCAACCGGTACGTACCGGTTACTTTCATCAGCCTGGTAACAGACCGGAAAGATGAAAATGACCAATTGCTGCTCGATGTCAGAGGGCGTGGTTTCTCTGTCGGCGGTCAACTGATCTCCGGAATAATCGACGCCGACGGCGTGGAACCCTGGGACTACGAAATCACCAGGGAAACAGGTCAACTCACCGTCATTAATGATGTACTTGCGGTAATCGGCCCGATCGACGATATGCAACAGGGAACCTATTTTATCGGAGTGCGCCACCCGCTCAGGGGTGTGGTGTTCTGGGACGTCCCAATGAGCCTCGATTCCACCGGTAATGTGAAGTTCGGTCCCTTCGGTATCTATGCCTACGAATCCCTCTGGAAACCGGCCGCTCGCACTCTCCGTTTAACCGGAAATCAGCTTCTGATCGTGACAATTCTTCTCCTGTGCATCATAGCCGTAATCATGACGGCCGCCCGACTTACCTCCATAACTCGTGAAGTCAGGATTCTTGAAATAAATGCGCAGGCCATACTGAATAACGCCCCTATGACCGCTGCTGCGCGGAAGGAAGCCACTATGTTGCTGAAGAAGAAAGGAATGGGCCTGCAGGTCAAGTTCACATTGGCACTCACTGTACTGGTCCTCATTACCATCCTGATGATTGCCGTTCTTCTGGGAATTGTCTGGATCAGCATGGAACGTGATACTCTGGCCGAAGGCCTTGAAAGTGAATCCAGGCTGCTGATTGAAACCTTGTCATCCAGTGCC
>JAUVIY010000240.1 GCA_030592625.1 Spirochaeta sp.
CCAGGCAGCCGGCATAGGCCCGGAAGAATTCGGTCCGGTCGGCCTCATCACCTTCCGCCAGCGGAGCCAGACTCCGCCCGAGAATCGCTTCCACCACCTCAATACTCACGTTGTGTTCGTAGAGGGGAAAGGGAGGCCCGCCGGTGTTCCGACAGGCGGCAACGAGACGGGTGTAGTCGGGTTCGTAGTTATCAGTGTTCATGGCACTCCAGCTTCTTCCGGTTCAGAATTGGGTAATTACATACCCGAACATTGAGTACCCAGGTACCCAATATTTTCTTTGTACTAGTTATTGTATTGTCATTCCTCTGTTAGTATCAATTGTTTATAAGCCTCTAAATTCATACAGTGTCGGGGGTAATAAAAGCCTCAACCTAACAAACTCCAATAACTGGTACGACAATTGCGTTAGTAATTATCGGTCGTAGACCAATCATTCAATTCATTAAGGAGAAATTGATGAAAAAAGGTTTTATTCTATTAGCGTCTCTGATGCTGCTGGTGATTGCCGGTGCACCTCTGTTTGCCAACGGCGGTACCGATGCCGCAACCGACGAGGAAATCACCATTCTGTTCATGCCGGGTATCGCTGATCCCTTCTACTACATGATGGAAAAAGGTGTTCGTGCCAAGGGTGAAGAACTCGGGATAAATATTGTTGTTGCCGAATTCCCAAAATCCTGGGGTCCTGAAGCTCAAGTTCCCATCCTGGAAGCCACGGTTGCCCGGGGCGGAGTCGACATGGTTCTCATCGCTCCCACCTCGGTGGATGCCCTGATTACTCCACTTAAAAAACTTTACGACCAGGGAATTGAAATCATCACCGTTGATACTTACCTTGGCGACGGAGATTACTCCAAGTCCAGCGAGTACTCCTTCCCTCTGAGTTATATCGGCTCGGATAATGAAAAGGGTGGCCGGGAAATAGCTGAAGAGCTTGCAAAACTGATCGGAGAGCAAGGTAAAGTCTATGTGAATACCACGAATCCGGATGTTTCTTCGGTTGCCGGCCGTGTGAAAGGTTTCAAGGAAGGCATTGCCAAATATCCCAACATTGAACTCGTTGGTGTTGATTTCAACCTGGATGTTCAGCAGAAGGCCACCGACCAGACCCTGGCAGCCCTTCAGAAAGATCCCGACATCGCCGGTATCTTCGCTACGAACGTCTTCTCTTCTCAGGGTGCTTATCAGGCCGTAGTCAACGCCGGTTTAACCGGGGCTGTTAAAATTGCCACATGGGATGCTACTGTTGATATGATCGCCGCTCTTAAAAAGGGAGAAGTTGACCTTGTCCTGGCTCAGAAACCCTACGAAATCGGTTATCTGGCGGTTGAGTGGGGCTATAAATTCCTGACCGACGGCACGGAAGTCCCCAAAGCGGTAATTCCGGGATTCGAGTATTTCACGCAGGCCAATGTCGATGATCCGGCAAAGGACGAGTTTATCTACAAATAGAATCTGTTCGTACCGGGAATTCCTGAAGAATTCATGAGGAGCCCTCCGGGGCTCCTCCTTTTTAGGGATTTCCTGTTGCAAACCACCGGGGGAGTCCTATTTTGACGCATACCATATCGGAAACTCTTCAGGGTAACCGGAAATTGGCTTTTATCGCCCGAAATTGGGCGGCCTTTTTCCTCCTGGGTTTCTTAATCCTGTTCAGCTTTACCGGAAAGGGTTTCTTAAGCATCACCAATTTCCAGAATGTCGGCCACCTGGCGGTTATCGCCATTCTCATGGCCAGTGCCGAAACCTTCGTAATTATTACAAGCGGAATCGACCTGTCCGTCGGATTTGTCATGGGTTTCGCCTCGGTGACCGCGGGAAAGATTATCCAGGTGCTCTATGCGGCAGGTGAGGGACTGTCCCCCGGAATCAGCATCGGGATCGGAATTGTCATCGTTCTCATCCTGAGTCTGATTCCCGGCCTGGTAAGCGGGGTATTGATAGCCCGCTACAAAGTTCCTCCCTTTATCGCCACAATGGGAATGTGGGGTATCACAAACGGCATCGCACTGAAAATCTGCAAAGGATTTCCGGTAGCCACGCTTCCCGATGCCCTGACACGTATCGGAAACGGATATCTCATATATTTCAAGCCCGGCGAGGGACTCAGTTTTTTCGGACTCCCCCCGGGAGTCGGGAACGAATCCATTCGGGAATATATCCGGCTGATACCGAATTCCTTTATATTTGTAGCCTTGGTTCTGTTGGTTTTATGGCACCTGCTTCGGAATACAACCTTCGGTCAGCATACCTACGCAATAGGCGGGAATGAAGAAGCTGCGGTACGGGCCGGAATCGATGTGAAGCGGCACCTCATCAAAATTTATGTTCTGTCTTCCTTTATTGCGGGACTGGCGGGAATCTTTAACATCTTTCAAACGGGAATCGGGAACTTCACTCCCTTCGGAGCCATGTATGAGCTCTTTGCCGTCGCTGCAGTCGTCATCGGTGGTGCCAGCCTGATGGGCGGCAAGGGAAGAATTTTCGGGTCTGTAATCGGGGTTTTTCTGATCGCGTTCCTTGAGAACGGACTGTTGATTTCCGGAGTCGTGCCGTTTTATCGCTTTATCGCCGTCGGATTACTCCTGATCATCGCTGTGGTGATCGATCAACTCTTCCCGGATCTATTGTGATGTACGAGGGTATGAAATGAATGCTGTAACGAAACGTAAAACAACGAACCTCGTCATGGAACTCGGTCGACGCTGGGCTTTGATTTTCCTGCTTATTGAACTGGTTTTTTTCAGTCTCTTCGCTCAGGGGTTTATGAGCCTTCGTGTGTTTCAGATGATCTTTTTCTTCGGAATAACCGTATTTCTACTGGGAACTGCAGAACTCTTTGTCATTATCACCGGAGGAATCGACCTCTCGGTAGGATATGTCATGGGCTTTGCCAGTATCATCAGTGCAAAGATGATTTCCGCTTTCATACAGGCAGGAATGCAGCACTTACCGGCACTGATCCTGGGTATCGTGCTGACGCTGATAATCGGTTTGCTGCCTGGTCTTATAAATGGATTACTCATCTCCAGGCTCCGGGTCCCGCCGTTTATTGCAACTTTTTCAATGCTGGGAATAACCCACGGGGTTGCTGAATTGCTCATCCTGGACGGTGCCGCAAAAAACATGCCCCACCTGGCAAACCTCATCGGCAACGGATATTTCCTGTACTGGGCTCCGGGTCCGGGTCTCTCCCTGTTTATTCGTCCCGAAATACCACGGGGAGGATTTATTCTTGAGCTGATACCAAATATTGTCATTTTGGCCTTCATCGTAATCGGGATTCTCGCATACGTGTTGAAACGTACTGTTTTCGGGCAGCACACCTACGCTATCGGCGGTAACGTTGATGCGGCGATACGGTCAGGGATCAATGTGGGGCGGCACAAGGTAAAAATCTACATGCTTTCCTCCTTCCTCGCCTCACTCTCCGGGGTGATATACGTACTCATGTATGTCACCGGGAAAGGTGATGCGGGAGCCTCTTCCCTGCTGGATGCCATCGCAGCCGTCGTCATCGGCGGTGCCAGTCTTTACGGTGGAAAGGGAACTGTCTGGCGAACCATTCTGGGGGCTCTGATTATCGCGGTTCTGGAAACCGGGCTGCGTGTCATGGGTATTCCCACTTTCGATAAATACATCATTGTCGGGGTTATCCTGATCTCGGCCGTTCTGATTGATAAGGTTTTCCCTGAGAAGACGTATACGGACAATAAGGAGTAAGTGTGTGGATTATCTGGTAGAAACAAAAAATATCACGAAACGATTTGGCGGATTAACCGCTGTGAATAAGGTGAGTTTCGGTGTTGAGGCTGGTGAAATCGTCGCCGTGCTCGGTGACAACGGAGCCGGCAAATCAACTCTGATCAAGATGATTTCCGGTGTACACCAACCAGACGGTGGACAGATTTTCTTTCAGGGAAAAGAAGTTGATATTCATTCACCAATGGACGCACTGTCCATGGGAATTGAGACCATTTATCAGGACCTGGCTCTGGCTGAGAATATGAATGTTTATTCCAATATCTTCCTGGGTCGTGAAAAAACAAAAAAGGCCTGGGGTATCTTTGACGTATTGGACTCTCAGTACATGTATGACGAATCACTGGGAGTCCTGGACAAACTGAATATCAAGATTCCCTCCCTGCGGAACAACGTCCGGACCCTTTCCGGCGGGCAGCGTCAGGCTGTGGCAATTTCACGATCAATTTACTGGAATGCAAAGTTTCTGATTATGGACGAACCGACCGCGGCCCTGGGTGTGGCCCAGCAGCACCTGGTACTGGACCTGGTGAAGTCCCTCAAGGATCACGGTTTGGGAATCATTATCATCAGTCATCAGATGCATGATGTATTTGCCGTCGCGGATCGTCTCATCGTGATGCGTCGCGGAGAGAAAGTGGGTGACCTTAAAAAAGAGGAAACCAACCCGGATGAGGTAGTCAACCTGATCGTCGGTTCCGAGTCCGTCGTGTAGAATAATCAATATGAAACTCTACGCCAGGACAATGCTGTTCTTCCTGGGTGTCATCGGGTTCCAGGCCCTGGTGACGGCCGGCCTCATCCTGGGGCTGGTATCCCGGGACAACCTGGCAGATGCG
>JAUVIY010000197.1 GCA_030592625.1 Spirochaeta sp.
CCTCTCCAGAACCGCCGGGATTGCCATGGTCACCACCATTCAGAAGCGGCTGATGGTGAGCAGCACCCAGAGCGATCTGATTTTCCGGACCGCTACATCATACCAGGGAAATCAAATTCTATCCCGAATCATCAGTTTCATCATTCTGTCCCTGAAGTACATCGCCGAGTTGACCGGACTCATCATCCTTCCCGTTATCGGGATTATATTCAACACGGCCGCGGCCCTCACTCTCAGGCGTATTCCCAACCGGACCAAGGTGGATTACAAGACGGGTGAAAACCTCATCATTATTCTCCGTCGATTTCTGAAAGCTCCTCAATCCAGGCGAATCCTCTTCCTCCGGTGGATTTCCCTGGCCCAAATGATACTTTTCGGCATGGCCGTTCCCTTCCTGAGGCGCTCGGTGGGAATCGATACCGCCAGAATTTTCCTCTTCACCATCGCAATCAGCCTGGGCGCATTTCTCTCCAGTTTGAGTCTCAGGCCCATCTCTGCCAGAGCCGGCAGCCGTCCTCTGCTGTTTTTCACCGCCATCCCCGGGACCCTCTTCTTTCTTCTCTGGACCTTCATTCCGGAATACTTCCACCTGGAGATATACGCCATTGTCGGATTCATCACGATGTACTTCCTGAACGCCTCAAACCTGGCGGTGAACCGACTGCTGATCAGCATCACCCCGGACGACGGTGCCGTCGGTTTCAATTCCATGGAAACCTTCGTAACATCCATCCTGGCCATCATCATCGGATTCAGCGCCGGATACCTGGCGGATCTCTCTCACAACCTCTCAGACAGCCTGCCTATCAATGATTTCGGGTTGGTATTCCTGCCCGCAGCCGTCGGTTCTTTCATTCAGGTTCTACTGTCCTTGAAAATCAACGAGCCGGGAAGCATGGGGCTTGTCGAATCGGCACGGATACTCACCAACATCAGTAATCTTCGAACCTGGCAGACTGTCTCGAATCTGGAAACCACGGCGGACCCTGTTAAGCGAAAAACCCTGATTCAATCAGTGGGACACAGCACTGCCCCGGTGGCATCATTCGAGATCGGCAGGATTCTCGCCGAGCCTCTCTCCCATGAGAAGGGTGAACTCATCGACGCCCTGTTCCATACCCGGCGCCCCGAACTGGCTGATTTTCTCTACGGTGAAGCCGCCGATCCGGCGTCCTTTCACCGGGACAAGGCGATTTTCGCCCTGGGGGCTTATCCGGGAAAAGAAACGGAACGAATTCTCGAATCACTTCTGAGCGACAACGATCCCGCCGTCAGGGCCGCCGCCTCAAAGAGCCTGGGTCGAATCGGCTCCAAAGGTCATCTGAAAACAGTCAGAACCATGTGGCTGCAGTCGGAGAACCTCCATGAACGCCTGGACTATATGATCGCGATGTCGCACATGGATCCCGAACGCCTTTATCTCGATGAGGTGTTTTCCCCGCGAATCGTCACCTCGGGAGAGAAATCCGAGCGGACATTCTTCACTCTCATATCCCGACAGTTCGGCATGAGTCCTCCCCTGGGCGTGATTTACAGGGAAGAGGCCACCCGTTACGGCAGAGGGCTGGAACTGCTCCTGGAAGAATCCAGAGATACGAGTTTTCTCCTGGAACAAAGCCATACACTTGAAGCCCTTTGGGAAGGAAAAGTATATGAACGGATCTGGGGGCTCTGTCACTCGGCATTTAAGGATACCGATCCACCGGTAGAACTGATTCCCATAACCCGGGCACTGAAACAATTCCCCATTGAGGCCGCAGATTCAGCCAATGCCCTTGCAGCGCTGTATTTCACATACCAGATACTCACCGCCGAGGGAGAATCATGACGAAAATCCCTGAGAATCTGTTTCGAGATCTGGCCGATGATCTGGAGATGGCGATTTTCCTTACCGACGAGGAAGGGATCGTTCATCACCTGAATGAACGGGCTTCATCCATGATCCGGCTGCCGAAACTGACCGCTGTCGGCCGCTTGCTGAAACACCTTCTGCCTCTCGATATCGCGGAGCTTCTGGCCGATGAAAGTCGGGAAGCCCTGGCTACCGGCCGAATCCAATATATGATGAAGAGAACCCTCATCCTGCCGGGTTGGGGTATCCGCTATTACGATATCCGGGTTATCCCTTACCGCAGTTCCGAAGGCGGGTCCTGGATTGCCCATCTGCTCCTGGACATCACGAACCGGGAACGCAGGAAAATGGCCAGTGAGAAGGCTCGTGAAAATGCCGAGGCCGAAGCCAGGGCCAGACGGGCATTTCTGGCCAGGATGAGCCATGAAATCCGTACCCCTATGAACGGCATCATGGGGATGACCGACCTGGCACTTCAATCCGATCCACCGGAGGAAATCGGTGAGTATCTGGGGGTGATAAAGAGTGCTGCCGATTCACTTCTGGGTATCATCAACGATGTCCTGGATTTCGCCAAAGTGGAATCCGGCAAAATGGAGCTGGAACAACAGCCCTTGCGGATTTCCTCCCTTCTGGATGAAACACTGGCTCTGCTGCATCCGGCAGCGGATGATAAGGGGATTGAACTGAAAGGCGAAGTTGATTCCGCCCTTCCGGAGCTCCTCATCGGCGATCCCACTCGAATCAGGCAGATCCTCACCAACCTCATCGGGAATGCCGTTAAATTCACCGATTCCGGCGAAGTTATCGTCAGGCTCGAACCGGGTCCGAAACCTCAGGATGCATCGGATGAGGAAATCACAATAGTCGGAGCAGTCAGCGATACCGGCATCGGAATCGATCCGGAAAAACTGGAATCGCTCTTTGATGCCTTCACCCAAAGCGACTTATCCATCAGCAGGGAATATGGCGGAACAGGACTGGGACTGGCCATCTGCCGCACTTTGGCCCGTCTCATGGGAGGAGATGTCGAAGCCGAAAGTTCTCCTGATAAAGGTTCGGTGTTCCGATTCCGTATCCAGCTGAAGAAGGCTGATGATTCGGCAATTTCTGAAAGCCCGGGATACGGAGCACTAACCGATTCGGAACGTCAGGAAAATGGGTATGGCTCCGTCAAGGTTCCATGTTGGGACGGTATCACCGTTCTCCTTGCGGAAGACAACAGGGTGAACAGGCTGGTTGCCGAGAATTTGTGTGGCCGGGCCGGTTTGAAAGTGATATCCTGCCCGGATGGCGCCGAGGCGTTTTTAGAATGGGAGAAACACCGGCCGGATTTGATTCTCATGGACCTTCAGATGCCGAATATGGACGGGATTGAGGCCACCCGGAAAATTCGGGAGGCGGAATCCTCGGGTATTCCGGGAAACCCGGGGAATCCGGAGAAAGTCCCTATCATTGCCCTGACGGCCCACATCCTGGAAGAGGAGAGAAAAGCCGCGGCGGAGGCCGGCATGGACGGCTGGGTCGGCAAACCCGTAAAGCCGGCGGAACTCTACGCGGAGCTTGAACGACTCCTGCCTCCCGTGGTATCTGGGAAGTAACAAGGAAACCGGATGAAACTCAAAGCCAATATCGCTTCAATGGAAGCCTATGTCCCGGGGAAGACCATCCCCGGCGCCGTCAAGCTCTCATCCAATGAAAACCCCCTGGGGCCGTCGCCGAAAGCGGTGGAAGCCATCAGGGACGCTCTGGCGGGGATTCATCGGTATCCCGACGGTGCCTCTACAACCCTGAAGACCACCCTCGCCCGCCAATGGGACGTACCGATAGAGAGCATCCTTGTGGCCAACGGCAGTGACGAGGTATTCACGCTTCTGGCCGCCGCCTGGATCGGACCGGAAGAAAATGCCATAGGCATACGGGAAACCTTCAGTCAGTACCGTTACGCCGTCCGCCTTTTCGGCGCCGAAATGCGCGAGATTTCACTGGACGCCGGTTCATACGATCTTGAGGGTATGCTCGGAATCATCGACAGGGATACCCGGATGGTGTTTATCTGCAATCCTAATAATCCTACCGGTACCTATCGGACCCACGAGGAAATCGCCGACTTCCTGAACAAGGTTCCCCGGGACGTCATTGTCGTCCTGGATGAAGCTTATGCGGATTTCGCTGATGAAACGGATTTTCCCGATTCCCGAACCCTGCTGAAGCAGTACCGGAACCTCGTGGTTACCAGGACATTCTCGAAAATTTACGGTCTGGCAGGTCTTCGGGTGGGATATGCTATCGGAAATCCTGAATTGATCTCGGGAGCCGAGCGTGCATCGATGCCTTTCAATGTAAACAATCTGGCCCAGGCGGCGGCGCTGGCGGCCCTGGGAGACGAGGAACACCGCAAAGCGACACTGAAACTGGTTCGAACAGAGAAGGCGTTCTTCAGCGCTGAGCTCACCGACAGGGGCATCTTCCACTACCCCACCCAGGCCAATTTCGTTTGTTTCCGCCTGGATACGGAAATCTCCGGCCTCTGGGAGCCTATCGCCAGCAGAGGCATCGCCATCAGAGATCTCAAATCTTTCGGTCTTCCCCGGATGGCCCGTTACACCTACGGCACCCGGGAAAACAACCGGCGTCTCCTGGAGATACTCGACGAGGTAACATCCGGATGATTCCCTATGGCATTTACATCATCCTGGCCGCCGTCCTGCCCTGCATCTTCTTCATATGGCTTCTGGACCGCTTCGATCGTTTCAAGAAAGAACCGCGGATTCTTCTCATCAAGCTCTTCGCCGCAGGACTGGTGACACCCCTGGCTGCGTTTCTTATTGAGTTGGTGATGATTCCTGTCTGCAATGTGCTTCCATCCGGGCTGATTATCCCGGCTCGGGCATTTATCGGAATAGCCGCCGTCGAAGAGGGTGTGAAGCTTGCGGCCCTGCTGCTGATTGTCCGGAAGCGCAGGGAATTCGACGAAATTCTCGACGGAGCCGTCTATGCCGTATCCGTCGCCATGGGCTTTGCATTGCTGGAAAACATCATGTACGTCTTCGGCTCCGATACCCCCATGTCGTTGGCTCTCATCCGCGGTTTCACCGCCGTCCCCCTCCACGCCCTGGCCGGCGGTTTCATGGGCCTGGCCGTCGCCCGGGATAAAATCGAATCAAAGGGAAGCATTACAGCGGCTTTTCTCATCGCCGTCGTTATCCACGGTGCCTACGACTGGTTCCTTATGGATCCCCGCCTTTCCAACCTCTTCATCTACCCCTTACTCATCACCGGATGGTGGCTTCTCATCAGAGCCATCAGGAAGGCCCGAAAAGACGATATCCTGGCTGGAAGACATTTCACTTCCGGCAACAGTTGACATTTTTTCAGCAAGTCTCTATCTTCATCCTCACGCACAGCGCAGGGTAGAGCAGTTGGCAGCTCGTCGGGCTCATAACCCGGAGGTCGTAGGTTCGAGTCCTACCCCTGCTA
>JAUVIY010000196.1 GCA_030592625.1 Spirochaeta sp.
ACCAGATCGGCTTCCCCTGAAAGTAAGTAATCTCTGGCGACTTTTTCATCTTCAGAATGGGCTGACAGTGAGTAGATTCCAGGCAGATCTATTACATTGAAAGTAGTCCCATTAAACGTATATGTACCTTCTTTCTTTTCTACCGTTACACCCGGCCAGTTACCTATCTTTTGTGTATTTCCAGTTAAAGCGTTAAAAAGCGTGGTCTTGCCACAGTTGGGATTTCCTGCAATTGCTATTGTAATATTGCTTTTATCCATCATTTCCTCCTTACCATTACAAGCTTCGCTTCCTCTTTTCTCAATGAAAGATTTGTCCCTCTGACTTCAATATCAATGGGATCTCCCAGTGGCGCAAATCTCAAAATTTTGATTGTAGCCCCTTTTGAAATGCCCATTGCCAGAAGTTTGTCAACTAATTCCTTGTTGTTCCTTTGAAATCCTGTGACCTCCGCCAGGTCATGCACCTGAAGGTTCCCAAGGGTTAATAAATCCTTACTTTCCGTCACTTGTCGCCTCCTTAGAATTGTTTTTCAATTTCTATTTTCTGAGCCAGCCCAAAACCCAGAGCGAGTCTTGTCTCACCTATCAACACAAGCAAGGCCCGCCCGGGAGTTCCTGAAAGTACTTCCACATAGTTCCCCTGGTTTATACCCATTGAGAGCATTTTTTCCTGAAAGGACCTTCCACCATTCAGTTTTACAACTTTTCCTTTTTCGCCTTCCGACAGGAAAGAAAGGGGCATTTGTTTTTTTGAATCCATATTATCCCTCAGTAATATGTTAGAATCATCTAACATATGTCATAAAAAAATTACATGACTATAATCATCTCAGCCTCAGATTTTCTAAGAGAGAGACTGTATCCCCTTATAGTGATTTCTATCGGATCACCCAGGGGGGCTACTCTCTCAACAATAATTTCCTGTCCCCGGCTTAATCCCATATCCATTAATCTTCGCCGTATGTCTGGATCACCGCTTATTTTATAGACAGTAGCTTTTTCCCCTGGCTTCAATACTGAGAGTAAAAACATGGGGATTTCTTTCCCTATCTCTTTATCTATTTCTTCTGTATGTTTAACTAAGAAATCATGTAGTCTTTTTTTGGTACCGGTCCCGCAGATGTCGTCGTCTGTTAAAAATTGTTTGAGTAGTAGTATACGTTCAATTACCTGAGGTGAAATTGAGTGTTCGATTGTACATGCCAATTTGTCGGCAGTTTCATAATCAATCTCCAGAATATCCGTAAGAAAGCCCTTAACTGTTTTGAATTTCTGGCGAATAATCATCCAAATACGTTTTCCTCTTGAAGTAAGAGTAATTGGCCCGTAGGGTGTGTAATTTACTAATTTCTGTTCTCTTAGAACCTGAAGTGCATTTGTTACCGACGATGGTTTGACTTTCATTATTCTGGCGATTTCTTTGGATCTGACCTGGCTTTTATTTGCTTCAAGATCTCCTATAGTTTTCAGATAATCTTCAAAATTTGAGGAGAGGTCTTTCAGGTGATAAAAGTTAGGCACTTCTAACTTTTATCACCGCCTGTTTTTTTTGTCAAGTAAAAAAATGACAAACATAATAAAATGTAATGCCATGTGTTGATCAATCGTCAGCACGGACCGGCTCTACTCCGACTCCTGCATGAGTAGCAGCAGTGCCACGCTGGCTACAACCAGAATACCCAGTACGACAAAGGCATGAGGGAACCATCCCCGGGCACCGGCCGCGGCGAATAACGGCGGGGCCACTCCGGCACCCACCAGATTCGCCATTGGGATGGCCAGTGCAAAGGCAAGATTCCTCCGTTCCGGAACGGTAACATTGGCCAGGGCGTTCAGAGCCACGGGGAAGTAGGCGCCTACAATCAGAGGCTGCAGAAAGACACTTGCCACCAGGAGCCATCCCTGTGCCACCCCCAACAACAACGTCGCGAATCCGGTAACCACCAGAACCACCGCCACAACCGGACGGAATCCAAAGCGGTCGGCAAGAGTGCCGGCGGTCAGGATTGCGGCAAAACCGGTGATGCGAGAAGACCCAACGAGGTTGTTCACAAATCGCTCCGGGAGACCATGCTCAAGCACCAGGTAGGTAGGCAGGACACCATAGACACCTATAGCAGCTGTGGCCGCCACCACTAAAAGCGCGGAGACGATCCAGAACGATCGGTTCCGCGCCAACTCGGCAAGATTCCGATAACTCGGCGGCTGGCCACGACCGCTAACGGCACGACCGGAAGCTGCGAAAAAAAGAGCTACCACTATTCCGCTGATGCCGACCACCAGCATCACACCGCGCCAACCGATGGTAGGTGCAAAAGCCGCCGCAACGACAGGGGCCAGGATGAATGCAAAGTTTGGCCCGCACTCGTGAATCGCCAGTGCCTTGCCACGGTGAATGTCCGGTGCAATGGTGGTGACGGCAACAATACCGGAGCCGGGATAGAGTCCGATCCCCCAGCCGCCGACAAACAGCAGCAGATGAAAGAAGCCTTCGCTCCGCACATAAGAAAGGGCCATCAGTGCGAGTCCGGCCAGCAGCACGGATACCACAATGGTCCACTTGTGAGTCAAGCGTTGAGCCACGAACCCGGAGGTTAACAACCCGATTACAAACCCCGACGATGAGGTGAGGAAAAACAGTGAAGCACGGTCGTAGGTAATACCGAGATCCGCCGAAATCCTGAGAAGCAAGGGGGCCAGAAGCAACCGCGGCATCGAGCCGAAGAAAACCATCACCATGAGAAAGAGGATCCATGGCAGCGTCGGTGTAAATCGTGGAGTCTGCTGACTATCCATATTCTGGTTGTAGCCTAGCAGAGAATGGCGGGGACCGACAGGAGGTCAGCAATACTGCCCCGGAATCCTGTTCAGCCGATAATTGACCGAGCGTCCACCGGAGTTACGGGGATGATGAAACCTTTATCTCGAATGAATCGGCCTGTCCGAGGATATATCCTTGCTGTAACTTCAAAGCCGATTAAGCCCTCCGCAAACCGGGCAATCCGGATTCTTCGCCATCTCGATCCGGTTTATTTCCATTGTCGTCAGGTCAACACTGAAGAATACGCCATCATTCCCGGGATCCATATCCAACAGCCACCTGAGAGCCACGTTCGCCTCCAGGCTCCCCAGGACTCCGGCCGTCGATCCGCAGATGGGAATAGGACCATCATCAGCGAAACCCTCGGAATCGAAGAAACAGGCCAGGCAGGGAGTGGCCGGCGGATTAATGAGCATCACCTGGCCATAGAATTCCCGTACCCCGGCATGGACAAAGGCTATCGATCGCTCGACGCAGAACTCATTTATAATCAAGCGAGTCTCCGGATTATCCAGGCAATCAACAATGAGGTCGCAATCTCCGAAAATATCGGCGATATTATCCGAACTGATCGGCTCATCGTAAGCAATTACCTGAATATCCGGATTAAGGATCGACAGGCGCTGCCGGGCAGCATGAACCTTGGATGCGCCTACGTCATCCGTGGTAAAGAGCACCTGCCGGTTCAGGTTCGATACCTCGATGTCCTGATAATCGCATATCGTCAGTCGGCCCACGCCGGCCGACGCGAGATAGATAGCCGCCGGTGAACCCAGCCCGCCGGTTCCGGCGATACCGACGTGGCTCTCTTTGAGTTTATTCTGACCGTCAGTTCCCCAGCCGTCGATGAGGACCTGGCGTTCATATCTCTCTGTACCGCTCATGAGTCTATTATAAGCTATTATGTCGTTCCACTACCGATTAATAATCCCGCCGGACCCTGGGAACCGTAACACTTCCGTCGAGAAGAAAGAGCACTCGGGCATCAGGACCACGATCCTCGATAGCTTCAATTATTGTCTCCTGCAGATCTTTGACCGGCTTAATGAAAATGCTATTCCAGATATCGTCTTCCAATTCACTGTAAACGAGAACCTGGTACATGAGACAGGTTTCGGCCATCTTTGCCGCCTTGTGATAACCCAGGACATAACTTTGGTTGATCTTCTCAAGCACCTCCGACGGGCTGTCGCAGGAGGAAAGGAGTTCATAGAAAGCCTTCTCACCGACTCCGTCTCGACAGGAAGAGACCAGGATGAGTATCCCGCCATCCTTCAGGGCGAGTCTCCCGTTATCCATAGCCTTCTGTGACTGGTACAAATCGATATCCATGGGATAACGGACGGATGAAACCACAATGTCCGCCTTCCCGGGAATCTCCGCAACGAATACTTCGGCAGCCTTACCTACGGCATCGTCAAAGGAGGAATTGATGTCCCCTGATGAAACCGAATAGATGCGATGGTGTTTGTCCAGGACGGCCTGAATGGAAAATATTTCGTTATCCAGCAGATCAATGGCGTCCAACATGTCCTGATGAACAGGATTATCCCGCAAAGACAGAGCTTTCGCCTCGGAACGAAGTGCCAGCTTGTGGTTCATGGTAATCGTTCGGTATGAGGATACACCCGGAAAGAAACTTTTCCGCCCTCCGGTAAAACCGGCAAAATAATGAGGCTCCACCGAACCGATAATAAGTATTTTCCGATGCTCGACAACAAGTTTATTGATATACAGGTCTGTACCTGCTTCGGATCTACCCAGGAAAACCATATTTTCATCATTTCGGGCGTTATGAACAACTATCTGGTGTCGGATCTGCTTATAGAATCCGCCGAAGATAAACTCGTACTCTTCTTCGGTCGGTGCTCGATGAACTCCCGTCGCTATCAGATATGTGACTTTCATTCCTTTCAGATACTTATGAAGTACACTCATTATCCCGGCTGTCGGAGTAGGCCTGGTTCCGTCGTTGACGATCACCAGTAAGGGGTCATTTCCAACAAGAAACCCCTTCAGATCCACACTGCCTATCGGCTCCCTCAGGGATTCTTCCACCAGAAGCCGCTCATCGTTTTCAGGGACTTCATTCGGTTCGATGATTCCCAGAATCCGGCTTTCTGGTATATCGACAAAAATCGAACTGTTTTTCCATGGAACGGCAACTTTCATAATCGCTTACTTATCCTTCGATGTCATGAATCGCTTCCATGACGGATTCGGACACGGTGGGATGCGGGTGGATGACGGCACCGACTTCTTCGCAGCTGAGCTCAGCGCTCATGGCGGTGGACAGTTGGGCAATCAAGTCGGTGGCCCTGGGACCAATGTTATGGGTTCCCAGAATTTCCCCTGTCTTTTCGTCGCAGAGGATTTTCACAAACCCTCCGGTTTCGCCCATGATGAGGGACTTCCCGTTACCTGCCAGTGGAAATTTCCCGATGTTGAAAGGCCTTCCGGAATCACGGGCTTCCTGCTCGGTCATGCCTTCTGAGGCAATCTCCGGCCTCGTGTAAACAC
>JAUVIY010000149.1 GCA_030592625.1 Spirochaeta sp.
AGACTACCGAGAATTTACCCAGGGAAAGCGACTCCGGACGACACCCCGAAAGACCGGCTTTCAGTGAATCCCAAACCTCGCCGAGACTGAGACGGGCGGAGCCGATACTCACCGACACCAGGGCCAGAACGGCAAGAACCAGGATCGCAGCCGTCAGAATGGTTCGCCGGATCCGGGCCCGGCGAATCAGTGATTCCCGGATATCAGCGAGGCGGGTAGACATACGTCTCGCGTATTCTCTCCCACTCTTCCGCTCCGTAGAGAGAGCTGATGAGAGACCTGTAAATTTCATCGGGATCTATGTCCAACCGGTCGGGATAGAACAATTCGGCGAAATAGGCGATGCCCGCCGGGTAGCGCAGGGAGATAAACAAGTCGGATTTAATGATGTACACACGTTCATCCCGTACGGCGTCAACCGACTTCAGGCTGGGACGGTCTATAATAGTGAGCAACATGGCCTCCATGGCCTTCTCATCGATATCGCCGCTCACTCGCCGGATGATAACATCGGGATTGGACATGGTGATGTACTCCGGGCTCAGGGCGGGATATTTCACCGGTTCGTCGGAAGCGATGTTGTTCCCTCCGGCGCTTCGGATAAAGAAGTCGTGTCCGCTCAGTGCCGACGCGCTCTTGTAGGGCTTGCGATTCTCAAAAAACACCACCGTCCGCTCATCCTCAGGTATTTCCAGGGCTCCTACGGAAGCGGTAACCTCCGCCAGGGTGGAGTTCACAAGCTCCAGGATCTTCTCGGCTCTTTCTTCTTCCTGAAGAACGGTTCCCAGGTTCCTCACCAGTATCGGCAGGTGCTTGGGATTACTGGTGGACTCGATGATGACCGAGACACCCCGGTTTTCGAGTATCTCGATTTTCCCTTCGTCGAACATGCTGTCGGCAATCACCAGGTCCGGTTCCAGGGCCATGAGGGTCTCCATGTTCGGGCTGGAAGAGTTCTTGCCTACCACCGGGACACGGCGCATGGACGAGGGAAAGGTAC
This sequence comes from Spirochaeta sp., assembly GCA_030592625.1. GTDB lineage: Bacteria > Spirochaetota > Spirochaetia > DSM-2461 > DSM-2461 > UBA2779. The sequence continues at coordinate 1,001 of JAUVIY010000149.1, forward strand.
TGTAGCTGCAGCGGCCCACAACCCGGTCCGCAGCTCCCAGGGCTGCCACCACTTCTGAAAGACCGGAATTCATGCTGACCAGAGTTGTGACAGGAAGCTCCACGATTACATTCCGTCCCAAGTAGTCGGTGACGGTAACAGTGGGAGGTTCGACCGCCGCCTCAGCTGTTTCCTCAATCGCCGGTGTTTCAGCAACTGAGGTCTCAGGAGTTCCGGCAGCCCAGGCACCGGCTGCTGTAATCAGAACCAAAATGATCGTGAAGCTCTTTCTCATCATCAGGCTCCCTGGAATTGGGCCATCTGACTGCGTATCCTCTGAATGTACATATCCTGGAAATCAGGCATACTGGCCAGACCGTCGGTTATCGTGGCTTCCAGGCCGAGCTGACTTTTCAGGGAATCTTCCTCATCGCCCATCACGTCATTGGACATATGGTCACCAAATGTGAGCATGAAGGTGATGAATTGGACCTTTGACACACCGGATGAAAGTACCGCTTCACGAACCGGTGGCCATTCAGTGGTTCCTTCCATTGTAACTAGGTAGGTGTTCTTGTAGTTCGACTGCAGGAAATCGTCAATCTGTTCCAGTTCACCGTTGTACTGCAGATGTTTCTCATTCCCGTGGGCGCAGAAGATGGTAGCCGTATCGTCACTGTCGGCAATCTCATCCTCCAGGGCCAGGATGGCATTCTGCAAATTCTCAGGGTAGTAAAGGGCGGAATGGACATATTTGACATTTAACCCGTTCGTCGGTGTTGTCATCACTTCCCGATATTCCTCTCCAGGCATGATGAGAAAATTCACCGTCAGAACATCCTTGTAACCCTGATCTTTCAACCAGACAAAGGCTTCATCAATCTTCAGCAGGGGTACTTCGGAGGAAAACATGGTCGTCTTTCCCTGCTTCCGTAATTTATCGACGATGAAACTGGCTGTGAAACCCCAATAAACTTCGTTTTCCGGAAAAACCGCTCGGACGGCCTTGTCGAAGTCCTCGAGGTTCTTCTGCCCCGTTTCATAACTGCTGCCGAAAGCCGCCACCAGAATGACGGGCTTTTCCGACACGACGGATTCGGGTGCCGAAGCACACGAGACGGCAATGAGAGCCGCGAGAAGGGCCGGCAGGCCCACGATGCTGAACTTTTTCATGATTCCCTCCAATGGAAACATCGGAGGAGATGAGCTACTGCGGAATTTAAGCCCCGTTTATAACGAGATTCCGCGATAACAACTCTCTCCTCGAAGAGTGTTATCTGTTCAAAGTCCGCAGCAGGTCTCCTGACTTATCGGTCTATGCCCTCCGCCTTCCCGCTCCCTGGAGCAGTGGCATTAATGGAGAGCACTCCCCGAATCACAGTGACGGGATCGTTCCGGGTTCTCACCGGATTCCCTCTTAGGCCCGCTCCCGAAAGGGTAGCGAGGCACTGCGGATGGACAGATTTCAAGATGATATTAACATAAAAGAAAAATAACTGTCTATCGATCTGTCCCGGTCCGGTATCCACGAGGAGTAATCATTCGGCCGCCGGAGGTGAAGGTCCGACTGTTGCCGATTACCACGGTGGTCCGCATATCCACCCAGGTATTGGCCTTCAGCTCCTCCAGAAGGATCACCTCGACGCGCTGCTCCTCCCGGTAGGCGTTGCGTACCAGGCCCACCGGTGTCTGGGGGCTCCGGACTTCCAGGAACAGCTCAGCAGCCTTTTCGAGAAGTCGCCGCCGCTTCGTGCTCCGGGGATTGTAGAGGACGGTAACGAAATCCCCCTCGGCGGCCAGTAGGAGGCGCTTCTCGATCAGTTCGGTCCCGGTTAGAAGATCGCTTAAAGAAATGACGGCAAAATCGTGGATGAGGGGCGCACCCAGCAGTGCGGCGCAGGCAGTAGCCGAGGTAACCCCGGGCAGCACCAGGAGGTCGATACACTCTTCAGGGGTCATCAGCTCCAGCATCAGTCCGGCCAAACCATAGACCCCTGCATCCCCCCCCGATACCAGGCAAACCCGCTTCCCGGCCCGAGCCCGTTTCAGGGCCGCCTCACAGCGGCCCACCTCATCGCGCATCCCGGTGGAAATCACTTCCTTTCCTTCCAGGAATGCGGCAATTTGATCCAGGTAGGTCCCGTATCCGGCAATCACCTCCGATTCGGTCAGCTCCTCTCTGACTCGGGGGGTCAGATTTCCCTGGTCTCCAGGACCGGTGCTCACTACACTCATTCGTCCTTTCATTCCTCTTCGTCCTCCCGGGCCAGGGCCACGGTTACCGGCCCGATAACCGTCCGCGGCATGAGAAGCCGGGTATGTCGTCCGATGAGCAGAGCGCAGGGTTCACTGACCCCCGGAACCCCGAGCTGCCGCATCGCCGCCCCGGAGACACTTTCCGACCCTGAAAAACTTCGGATTCGGTCGGAATCAACAAACACCAGGGGGATTCCCAGGTTTATAAAAGCCTCCCGAAGACCTGTCTCGTCACGTTTGATATCGATACTGGCGGCCAGACGTACATCGGTTGGCTCAAGATTTCTTGAAGCCAGGGCCTCAAGGAGCGCTGTCTCAATCTTTGTCGCCGATGTGCCTTTCCTGCAGCCTACACCCAGAGTGATCCGTTTACTGGTGTCCGACGCCGTGGTAACCACAGGCTCACATCCCAGCAGCCCCGCCACCTGCCAGCAGAGGGCATTGGCCCCGCCCTCATGACCGCTCAAGGCGGCGATGGCATAACGCCGGGCATCGTCTATCACTACCACCGCGGGATCATGGTACTTGTCGGTAATCAGATCGGAAATCACCCGGTAGACGATACCTAGAGACATGATAAAGACATGGCCTTCGTAGTTATGAAAATTCTCGGACACCCATGATCGGAGCTTCCCCTGACCCCGGAGGTCCACAATTTCCGAATCCGGCAGGAGTCCTGCCAGTTCCTTTGCCGTGGCACTCCCATTGTCGGTGATAAAGCTCAGGGCAATCATCCGTCCCCCTGACGGTAACCGTGGCTGAAGGCGGCGTCGTAGAGTTTCGACTTATCGTATTCGGAGGCCAGGACCCGGCCCACCACGATGAGCGCATGTCGACGGATTTCGCCGTCACGTACCAGAGCGGCCAGACCGTCCAGACGGCCGGTCAGTATTTTCTGGTCTTCCCAGGTGGCCCGATAGACCACCGCCACCGGTGTATCTCCGCCGTAGAAGGGTTCAAGCCGCCGCTGGATGTCCGGTGCCTTGTCCACGCTCAGGAAAATCACCATAGTGGACCGGCTTTGCGCCAGGGTTTCCAGGCCCTGGTCTTCCGGCACGTCTGTCCGCCCCTCCACCCGTGTCAGAATAACCGTCTGACTCACCCCGGGAAGGGTGAATTGCCGGCCCAGCACCGCCGAAGCCGCCTGGAAGGAGGAGACCCCGGGCACCACTTCGAAGGGAATATCCCGGGATGCAAGGAGATCCATCTGCTCCTGAATAGCGCCGAAAACCGCCGGATCCCCGGTATGAAGGCGGACGATGATTCCCTTATTATCATTCTCGTCGAAGTACACTCGGGCCACTTCGTCCAGACTCATGCCGGCCGAATCAAATAAGCGAGTGCTTTCGGCACACCAGCCGAGGTGTTTAGGGGATACCAGACTGCCGGCGTAGATAACGATATCCGCCTGTTCCAGCAGTTCCCGCCCCCGAACCGTAATGAGGTCGGGATCCCCGGGCCCGGCGCCGACAAAGAAAACTTTCATGAATGTCCCCTCCCCTTCAGGATGGCCAGGGACAGATATCCCTCCGATCCGGCAGGCAGCTCCGCCAGGGACTGTGCTGTCACTTCATCCGGGAAACCCGCACGCCGGATAAAACCCGTCGAAGATTCCAGATTACGATGGCGCAGAAAGGCCCGAAGCTCTTCCAGCCGCTCTCCAATCTTCATCACCACAACGGTTTCATGCTCTTTCAGGGCTCCCTCCAGTTCAATCAGGTTCCCGGGCATGGGATACACGCCTAAGCTGGCGCTTCCCAGGGCAAGTTCACGATTCAGACGGGCCGCACCCAGCTGGATACTGGATATGCCCGGAACACGCACGACCGGGTAATCACCCCGTTTCTCCAGACTCCGGCAGAGATAAGAGAATGTACTGTAGATAGAGACATCCCCCAGGGTGACGAAAACCACCAGGCGCCCGGCGTCCAATTCCTCCGCTGTCCGTACGGCAGCCTCGTCCCAATGAGCCTCAAGGATCGCATCGTCCCTCACCATGGGAAACACCAGCTCACGGAACGGCAGCTTATCACCGAGTGCGGCGATAACGATGTCCCGGGCGGTGGAACCGCCGGACTTGCGTCCCTTGGGAACCAGGACGATATCCGCCTCCTTCAGCAAGCGAACGGCCTTCAAGGTGAGCAGTTCGGGATCTCCCGGTCCCAGACCAATTCCGTACAAGGTCCCGGTCATTCGATAATCATCACACACAAGCGGTACTCCTCACGGTTTCCGTCCAGCGCTTCCAATGTAGTTTCCGCAAAACTCTCCTCCGGGGCGGTCAGGGATTCGGCCAGCCAGACCCGTCGAAACTCACTCCCGGCCGCCAGAAGTTCCCCGGAAACGGCTCCCGGATTCCACCGGTGATCGGTGAGGATAATCACTCGCCTACCGGATTCCAGAGCATTCAGCACGTCCTCGATAATCTCTCCAAAGTCCTGACCATGGCAGCTGACCAGCAAGTCGTCCTGCCAGGACTTGCCCCGCCGGGCCATGGCGACCTGGAAACTGCTGATCCCCGGGATCACCTCGTACGCATCCTCCGGGAATCTGCTGGAAACGGCATTCAATAGGCTGTGATATCCGGGGTCGCCGGATACCAATACGGCGATTTGCCGCTCGGTCCGGTTCTCTTCCAGAAAATCCAGCAGCTCAGGCAGGTTGGAGTGATAGGGGAACACCTCCTTGCCCTCGTCCCGAAACTCATCCAGCAGTCGGCAAGATCCGATCAGCAGATCAGCCTCACGTATGGCTTTCAGCGCCACAGGAAGCAGATAGTCCCGGTGCCCCGGACCGACTCCGACAACTTTAAAGGGAATCACGGGCAAGCTCCTCACCTTCCAGATTCAGAAGAATCGACTCCAGACACACCGTCTCATGGTCCTTGCCCAGGCGCAGGCGGCATCGCTCCAGGATACGCCGGTTCATCAGGACCCATGCCTCATCGAGACTGCGTTCCCGAAGAATATCCACCGCCGCCTCAGCGGTCTTCAAGTCAAGAAGTGTCCGGACGGTCTCCCTATCGGCTCCCGCGGCGGCGGCATATGCCGCTACCGTTTCAAGCCGGGCGTCACCACAGCTCCAATGGGTATTAAACAAGCCGGCGGCCACCTTGGACATTTTACCGACGTGTCCGGCCAGAATAATTCGATCAAAGTCCTTCCCCGCCGCCGAATCCAGGGCGAAGCCTATGTGGTCTCCGAACTTCACCACACCGACATCTCCCCAACCCCGAGTCCTGGAATAGTAGGATTCACCGACATAACCGA
>JAUVIY010000127.1 GCA_030592625.1 Spirochaeta sp.
ATCGAACAGATGGTGAAATTCTTCTTCCTCACCGAACAACACCACTGCTGTATATGCGTATCGCTTCAGATCACGTTCCATGGAACGGCATATGAGACATTTGTCTGCCTGGGAACGGATAGCGGAAGAAAAGGCTCCAGCCGTCTTCGCTGAAGCTCCCCGAGATAGTGCTTTGATTTTACCGGCCATTTTCGCACGGACTGTTTGCAGGTGGGTATGAGAGACAAGACCCAGATGATGGGCATATCCGGCTTCTCTCATCATGGGAAAATGCCTGCTGCAGAATCCGGTTTTATTCACCAGGACCCGGGTTTCAGGATTCATTACCGAATTGCCCAGATAATACTTCACATGCCGATGTTCGGCGGCATCCATCAGAGTACAGAGAGGACATGGTGCATCTGAAGCCCAGGCATCATGGATAGGAATTGTTTCCAGTTGGTATTTCACAGACTTTGAGTATAGCAGGCTGCCGGATCATGACAATCTGCTGTTTTCCTCTGATGAGTGGGAAATGGGGAGAACTGGCCATGGTTGCCGTCCGGATTAATCTCTCCGACGGGAATTCAGCCGGTCAATCCAGATACTCAATTTCCCAGCTTATGTCACAGGCCTTCTTCAGCATCGCAGAGACTCCACAGTATTGGTCTTGTGACAGGTTTATGGCCTTTCGGACTTTGGCGTCATTCAGATCGTCGGACTTCTTGAACTGGAAGGTGAGGCGGATAGTCTGGTAAGTCTTTGGATGCTCATCTCCAAGATTGCCTTCCACCCGGACATTGAACCAGCTGAGCTCCTGTTTCATCTTACTCAGTATGGACACGATATCCATGCCTGTGCATCCGGCCAGGGCATTGAGAAGTAGTAGTTTGGGCTTGGGTCCCTTGTTTTTGCCGCCGAACTCGGCGGCGGCGTCAACGGTGAATTTGTACCCGCCGGTTAAGTTTTCAAATGCCATTCCTTCGAGCCAGAGTGCATCAACTGCCTCATGAGTCATTGGAGCCTCCTGTTCCTTTGTTAAGGATTATAGCCGATGTTTCCGGGTCTTTTCCTGTAATTCGGTCTATATGTTGAATCCTGCTCGCACCTCCATAACAATCATTGTATGTGTTTCAACGCCGCCCTCGTGCAAACGGCCGAAATTATCGAAGAGCTGTACGGAGTTGAGTTTCCCACAGAGAAATTCGATATACCGGCGTTCTTCAAGTCCGCATTTGAGCATCCCAGCTGGCCCATTCTCAAGCAGGGTAACCATGAGAGTTTTGCTCCGGCGGTCTGGGGTCTTATTCCCTCATGGACGAAGTCGGCGGACAATGCCGCCTCCATCCGGGATAAAACCTTGAATGCCCGTTTCGAAACCATCGATTCAAAACCGTCCTACCGGAGTCTTGTGAACCGGAAAAGATGTGGTGTGCTTGTGGATGGATTTGTTGAATGGCGCTCCTACGGTGGGAAGAAATATCCCTATCACATCGCCCTGCCTGAGAAGCGTTCTTTTCTGCTGGCGGGTCTCCGGGACAGATGGAAGGATCCCGGCAGTGATACGGTACTGGAAACATTCTCGGTCATTACCGTGGAAGCGGCCGGACTGCCGGCACAGATCCACAATACGAAGCTGCGTATGCCCCTTATTCTGGGGAAGGATTCGGGGGGCGCCTGGCTGGATTCCGGGGCGCCCTATGCCGAATGCGTCACGATGATGAAGCCCCTCTATCAATTGCTGGAGGCCTGGCCCGTGGGAAGGGAAGTTTCCATGCCGGGAGCCGACAAGAATGGTCCTGATATTCAGAAACCCCATGAGTATCCTGAGCTGCCACCCCTTATCCCGGTGAGATAGGGGAGGTCAATAATATAAAACAAGCCCCGACAGCATTTCACGGTCCCAGGGGACTTGCTGAAACAGGCTTCCCCGCATCATCATTTGAATATGAGGAAAAAAGCTAAGATCGGATTAGCTCTTGGTGGCGGAGGAGCCCGGGGATTGGCTCATCTTCTCGTCCTGGAAGTCTTCGAAGAATTTGGAATCCGGCCGCAAGCCATTTCCGGAGCCAGCATCGGGGCTATCGTCGGCGCACTTTATGCATCCGGTATCAAGGCCCGGGATATCCGGGAGTATGTCGATTCCCATCTCAAACTCAAGATGGACTCCCAATCCTGGAAACAGGACGGCAAGAACCTGATGCAGATGGTGAAGCTCCTGGACATCGATTTCTCCGGTACCGGATTGATTAAAGGGGAAAATTTCTCGCATTTCCTCTATGAAATGCTTGAGACCAGGGAATTCTCCGGCCTGGAAATCCCCTTGTCGGTAGTGGCTACCGATTTCTGGACCTCCTCGCAGGTTGTATTCAATGATGGACCGATTCTTCCCGCGGTGAAAGCCAGCATGAGTGTTCCGGGGGTTTTCACTCCTGTTACATACAGGGACCGCATCCTGGTGGATGGAGCATGTGTCAATCCTGTTCCCTGGGATCTCCTGCAGGATTGTAATGTGCTCATCGGGGTGAATGTCCTGGGGCGTTCATTGCCGACGAAGAATCTGAAACCGCCTAAAGCCGCTAAAGTTGTATTGGAAACCTTCGAGGTTATGCAGCGGGGTATATTGGCGCAGAAACTCCGATACGATCCTCCTGATCTGTTCTTGGATCCCCCCATACAGGGCATAGGAATATTCGATTTTCACAAAGCCGAAACTGTCTATGAACAGAGCAAACCCATTGTCGAAGAATTACGTCGTTTTCTCAGGGATATCCTCTAGATTTCTCGGTCCTTAACCGCGTAAAAATATCGATCGTGGAGGGCACGGACCGCCTCCTCTCTTTGTGAACGGGGGATTACCGCGTAAGCCGCCGCATTCGAGGCACCGACCGAGAAAATAGTGAATCTGACTCCTCGTTTATCCATGGCTTCCATCATGCCCTCGGCCACTTCGGGAGCTTCTCCCAGACCGTCACCTACCAGAGCTACAATCGACAGATCACGACGTGGAATCACATGGCTGACCGCTGCAAGGTCCAGTGATCGCACAACCTCATCGGTACGGTCCAGGTCGGCTTCGCTCAGATAGATATTGATGGCTGTCTGACTGGTGACAACCGATTTGATATTAATACCTGAACGATCCAGAGCGCCGGTGACTTTTGCAAGTATGCCCGGCTTGATACCCACTCCCGCACCGGCCAGGGTGAGAACGGCGAAGTCGTCAGTGTAGGTGACACTTTTGGGACCTTTTGGAGCATCGGCGTCAGGACCGATTACAGAGAGGGGCGTGAGTTCTTCCCCGGTATCATTGATATTGAATATCCGCACAGGTATTGATCGGTCTTCGAGAGGCTCGACAGTGCGGGGATGCAGAATCCGGGCTCCGAAGTATGAGAGCTCAGCGGCTTCACTGTAGCCCAGTCGGGCGATACGCCTTGTGTTTTCGACACTCCCGGGATCGGCTGATAGGTATCCATCCACGTCTTTCCAGACGTCAAGAGCCTCTGCTGAGACGCAGCGGGCAACCGCGGCCGCGGAATAATCGCTTCCACCCCGGCCGAGCAGTGTGATACGTCCGTCGGGTCCGACCCCGTAGAAGCCGGGAATAACGCAGACCTTATCCGCAGACAGGCCGGCAGCGACTGATTTTTCCGAGGCGGTGAAATCCACGGCGGCATTGCCTTCTTCTCCGTCGGTGATGAGACCGATATCTTCGGGCAGTCGTTCGATTGCTGGTATACCGTGATATTCCAGCACCGCGGCGACAATCAGGGAACTCAGGCGTTCCCCAAAGCTGAGTATCCTGTCCCGGATGAAAGGCGGAATCTCTCCGATATAGTGTGTTCCCAGGAGCACCCGGGAGAGGTCGTCCAAACGGCTCCTGAGCTTTATGTACACCGCTTCCCGGGCTTTAGAATCTTCGATATGGGCTTCCAGGGATTCCCGCTTCATGGTTTTGAGCCGGTCTGTCATACGCCGGATTTCCGTCTCGTCCTGAGCCGACGAATCCATGACGGCGATCAGTTCATTGGTGATTCCGTAAAAAGCCGAAACGACGATTATCGGTGGCGTATTGTACAGTCGAACCGCCTTCAGAATTTTCGCCATATCGCCTGCGGCCTTAAAATTGGAACCGCCGAATTTTACTACGCATCGTGCCATGGTTAATCAGTATAATGAGATGTAACGGATTGGACAGGAGGGTTGAATGGGAAACGCCGAACTCGACGCACTGCTCGCTCAGGAAGAGGAGCTCGTACTGACCAAGTTTACCGATGCTGATGCATGGGAGCTGGGATCCTGGTTGGTGAACACGGCACGGGATCGGGGCCTGCCCATTGCCATCGATATCGTCAGGCACGGGCACAGGCTGTTTCATTTCGCATTCGATGGAGCCAGCCCGGATAACGAGCAATGGATACGTCGGAAGGCGGCCCTGGTAAACCGTGTGGGCCACAGTTCGTTTTACGAGGGACGCAAGCTGGCATCCGAAGGGCGTACTATCGAGGAGGCCAGGTTGATTCCCGAGACGGAATTTGCGCCTCATGGCGGCGCCTTCCCGCTGATTATCAAAGACGTCGGTCCGGTGGGACATGTGGCAGTTTCCGGGCTTCCACAGGAACAAGACCATGCTCTGGTGGTGGAGGCGCTTCGCTCTCATAAGGCACGAGGGGAGAACTGAAGATGTTTCTGGAAATCGACGACGGTGTTTATGTCAATCTTGATAACGTATTCCACATCACCTGGCAGTCTTATGAGAATCGAGGGCTGTGGGTTTTTCACGCCGGCGCCGGCGAACCCCATCCCCCGGGACCACCGGCTACCCGATGGCTGCCTGTTCAGAGCCGCCCCTTTCATTCAAGGGAAGAGGGCGAAACATGGCTCCGCAAGATATTTGAGACTTCCGGTTTACTCATACACGATCCGGATGGTCGGCAATCGGACAGGAGGCCACCTCGGCCGGGACTCTGATATTGTCTTAGTGACGGGTCTTCCGTCCGCTTGTTGACCAGTGAGCGCCCCCTCCCTATAGTGATCCCCAATCACATTGACCGAAGAGGATTCGTTATGAGTGACGCAAACGGAACCGGGGAAGAAAAACCCCGCGGGCTGGATTTCATCCGGCAGATTATCAAGGACGATCTTGATTCCGGTCGCGTCCAGCAAGTGGTGACGCGTTTTCCGCCGGAACCCAACGGTTATCTCCATATCGGCCATGCCAAGGCCTTCTCTTTGAGTTTCTCGGTGACCGAGGAATTCGGCGGTATCTGTCGGCTCCGTTATGATGATACAAACCCTGAGAAGGAAGACGAGGAATTCGTCCGGGTTATTGAGGAAGACATCCGCTGGATGGGCTTCGAATGGGAAGGTGAACCCCGACATGCATCATCCTACTTCGGTCAGTTCTATGATTGGGCCGTCGAACTTGTAAAAGCCGGCAAGGCATACGTCGATCATCAGAGTCCTGCGGAAATCATCGAAAATCGAGGTACACCTACCATCCCTGGCATCAACTCTCCCTACCGGGACCGTTCCGAGGAAGAGAATCTCGAGATCCTGGAAAAAATGCGATCCGGTGAACTCGATGAAGGTGCCTGTGTCTTACGTGCTAAAATCGCTATGGATCACGTGAATATCCTGATGCGCGACCCCTCCATGTACCGGATCCGTAAAGAAACCCATCATCAGACCGGGAATGAGTGGTGCATCTACCCCATGTACGATTTCGCCCATGGATATGAAGATGCCATCGAGGGTGTGACACACTCCCTTTGTTCCCTGGAGTTTGAAAATCACCGCCCCCTTTATGACTGGTTCATCGAGAATGTTTCGGTGCCCCATCGTCCGCATCAGTACGAATTCGCCAGGCTGAATCTCACCCATACCATCATGAGCAAGCGCTATCTGCGAAAGCTTGTTGAAGAGAATTATGTTCATGGCTGGGATGACCCCCGGATGCCCACCATCAGGGGTATGAGACGCCGGGGATATCCCTCTACGGCGATCAGGAAGTTTATCGAAGAAATCGGCGTGAGCAAGGTGAACAGCCTGGTGGACGTGGAGTTCCTGAACTTTCATGTCCGGGAAGAACTCAACCGGAAAGCCCAGCGGCGCATGGCGGTTCTCAATCCCCTCAAGCTTACCATCACCAATTGGCCTGAAGGGAAAATCGATACCTTCACCGCCGAAAACAACCCCGGAGATCCAGATGCCGGGACCAGGGAGATTTCATTTACCGGCGAGCTGTGGGTGGAGCAGGATGATTACATGGATGAGGCGCCCCGGAAATGGTTCCGCATGGCCCCCGGGAAGGAAATCCGCTTGAAATACGCCTATTACGTCACCGTCAATGACGCAGTGAGGGATGATTCCGGCGAGCCCGTTGAGCTGCTCTGCAGCTACGACCCTGAAAGCCGGGGAGGGGATACCCCCGACGGTCGCAAGGTGAAAGGAACCCTCCACTGGCTGTCCTGTCACGACGCCGTGGATGCTGAAGTGAGGCTGTATGATCATCTCATCACACTCGAAGATGTCAGCAAGGTGGAAGAGGGCAAGGAATTTCTGGACTATGTGAATCCCGAGTCGGAAATCATCGTAAGCAATGCAAAAGTAGAGCCGGCCCTGGCCGCGGCCGTACCGGAAGAACGATACCAGTTCATGCGAAGCGGGTATTACGTGGCTGACTCCGCTGATCATGTCCCCGGCGAAAAACCGGTATTCAACCGCATCGTCGGCTTACGGGATTCCTGGGCCAAGATTGCCCGGAAGGGCTGATTGTTCGGTATTCGACCGTTACCGAGTGCCTATCTATGGCCTGCCAAACCTATCAACGTGGTTGCTACGCGACACAGATAAGTTACAGGCTATTGATTCCCAAACGAACTGAGAGGAGTGAACTTGTTCATTCTGTCGGGATCGTTCCTCGGCTCCCGCCTCCGGTACGACCCTTGATCCGAAGGAGTGCAGGGAAAGCAAGGTTTCCGTAGTACCGCGGCTTGCCGCGGAAGGGAGTCGCCAAAGGCGACTCCGGGTCCAGGGCTCTGCCCTGGGGTATGATACCTTTAATTTATTCTGATCTCTTCGCTTCCGGATTGCTGAAGAATAGATCCCTATCAATCAATAAAAAATATTAGGATGATCAGTATTAATTTTCTGACAGTTACTCCTAGAACTATGATTATTGCTTAATTCCACCTTTCATTACTCCGCTGATAACCCATCTTTGTGCAAAAAGAAACACGATTATCATTGGTGCTAATGCCATTAAGTAAGACGCAAATGCTAAATTATATTCAGTTGTAAACTGTGATCGAAAAACAAACTGCACCAAAGGAAGAGTCATCATACTCTTTTTGGTTAAGAGAA
>JAUVIY010000363.1 GCA_030592625.1 Spirochaeta sp.
GCTCTGCTGACCGAACTCGGCCAGAAAGCCGGTGTCCAGGTCATCACCCAGGTCGCCAACCAGGATCCCAAACTGCAGAACGACCAGATCGAAAACATGGTTCTCCAGGGCGCCGATGTTCTTATCATCATCGCTCAGGACGGCGATGCGGCCGCTTCTGCCGTTGACGCGGCAGCAGCTGAAGGTATTCCCACCATCGCTTACGACCGCCTGATCAAATCCGCCAACCTCTCCGCCTACCTCTCCTTCGACAACGTCGAAGTCGGCCGGGCCCAGGGCCGCGGCGTCACCGCCGTCGTCGACAGCGGCAAGTTCGTCATGTTGGGCGGAAGCCCCACCGACAACAACGCCACTCTGTTCCGCCAGGGCCAGATGGAAGTTGTTCAGAAACTCGTCGATGCCGGTAAGGTTGAGATTGTAGCCGATCAGTGGGTCGTGGACTGGGATCCCGCCAACGCCCTCAAAAACATGGAGAACATCCTCACCGCTCAGGGTAACAACGTCGACGCCATCGTGGCATCCAACGACGGTACCGCTCTCGGTGCCCTTCAGGCCATGAAAGCCCAGGGCATGGCAGGCAAGGTACCCATCTCCGGTCAGGACGCTACCCTTGCAGGTTGTAAGTCCATCGTCGAAGGCGAGCTCACCATGACTGTCTTTAAGGATGTCCGGAAACTCTCCCCCATGGCCATGGACATGGCTGTTGCCCTGGCCAAGGGCGAATCCGTCTCCGGTCTGACCGACTTCACCCTCGCCGAACTGACTCTGGACGATTCCCTCAAGGGTTCTGTCCCCTGTCTGTTCCTCGAAGTTGTCCAGGTTGATGCCAGTAACGTGTATGAAGAAGTTATCCTTACCGGCTTCCAGCCCTACGACGAGGTTTACCGGGACATTCCCGAAGGCGATCGTCCTCCCCGTCCGTAGTCTTTTCAGGGTATAATCCTGTTTACTGCTTTTTTCGGGGACCGTTTCCCAGCGAAACGGTCCCCGTTTTTCACTTAATTCCCTGATCGAACGAGAGGAAAATCCGATGTCCGATGACTACATTCTCGAAATAGACAATATCACCAAGGAATTTCCCGGAGTCGTGGCTTTGTCCGACGTGAGTTTCAACGTCAAGCGCGGCGAGATTCACGGTATCTGCGGAGAGAACGGTGCCGGGAAATCCACCTTGATGAAAATACTCTCCGGTGTGTATCCCCACGATACCTACACCGGCAAGATCCTGCTGGACGGCGAAGAAATCAAATTTGTCAAAGGCGCCATCCGACAGGCCATCGAACATGGAGTTTCCATCGTATACCAGGAACTGGCACTCAATCCCTTCTCCACTGTTGGGGAAAACATCTTTCTTGGACGTGAGCCGGTTCGATTCGGTGACATCATCAATTGGAACAGCCTGTACAGCAAGACCAAAGAGCTTCTCGATACTTACAGCCTGGATATTCCCTTCGCTGAAACTGTCAGTAATCTTGGCGTCGGCAAGCAGCAGATGGTGGAGATTGCCAAAGCCCTGAGCGAAAACGCCAAGGTTCTTATCCTCGACGAACCCACCTCGGCTCTCAGCGAATTCGAAGTGAAGATGCTCCATGCCATCCTGAGAACCCTCAAGGAGAAGGGAGTCACCTGCCTCTACATCTCTCATAAGCTGGAAGAGTTCTTTCAGATCACCGATACGGTGACCGTCTTTCGGGACGGCCGACATGTAGATACCGTACCGACGGCGGAAACCGACACCAACAAGCTCATCGCCATGATGGTGGGTCGGGAAATGACCGAACGCTTTCCCTCCCGTTCGGTGGAAATCGGTGAGACAATTTTCTCCGTCAGGGATTACAAAGTCCTCAGTACGGAACATATGGACAAACACTCATTGAAAATGTCTCCCTCGATCTCAAGAAGGGAGAGATTCTCGGAATCGCCGGCCTGATGGGTTCGGGAAGAACCGAACTGGTTACTTCTCTATTCGGCGAGTTGGGCAAACAGGTCGGCGGCAGGGTTACTCTCAACGGCAGGGACATCGACATCCGCTCCGCCCGGGATGCGATGAACAACAGTATCGGGCTGGTTCCTGAGGACAGAAAAACCCTGGGGCTCATCCTGGATCAGTCAGTGTTGAAGAACATATCCCTCCCCAGCATGAAAAAGTTTTCCAGTTTCATGCGAATCGACAAGAATAAGGAACTCCACGAAAGCCGGAAATTCGCAAAGAGTCTTCGTATCAAAGCGCCGAATCTCCTGGTTCCCGTGGAGAAGCTCTCCGGCGGAAACCAGCAGAAGGTGGTGATATCCAAATGGCTGATGACCAAACCGGATATCCTCATACTCGATGACCCCACCCGGGGTGTTGACGTGGGTGCCAAATATGAGATCTACAAGCTGATGAACGATCTGGTGGAACAGGGCGTGTCCATCATCATGATCTCGTCCGAGCTGGAGGAAGTCCTGGGCATGAGCGATCGCATTATGGTGATGTGTGAAGGTCACTCTACGGGAATCCTGCCGGTAAACGAAGCCACACAGGAAAAAATAATGGTCCTCGCCACGGCGGCGGCCTAGGCTGTGTACCGGAGGCCGAAGGCCGAGGAACACAGTGGATTTGTTGTAAAGGAGTCAATCAACCATGTTATCCGAACAGAATTCGGCACTGCTCAAAAAAGTACGGCACGGCCTCAAGGACTATACGGTCCTCATCGCCCTGGCCCTTATCTGGGTATTGTTCTGGGCCCTTACCGACGGCATCTTCCTCAAACCCCGGAACATCTCCAACCTGTTCCGCCAGGCATCCATCATCTCATTCCTTGCCACCGGTATGGTATTGGTAATCGTCCTGGGAAACATAGACCTTTCCGTCGGTTCCGTTGTAGGTTTTCTGAGCGCCGTGACGGCTTTTCTTCAGGTTAAGGTGTTCTACGACCTGCTGCCCAAGATCTTCCC
>JAUVIY010000270.1 GCA_030592625.1 Spirochaeta sp.
ATTACTTCCGGGATTCTTCCGGGTAGATGAGCGGTTCCTTTCGGTATCTCATCCGCAGTCTCTCAACCGCCGGTCTGACGCCTCCTGCACCCAGTAGTCGGCGGAGCAGCGCCCTCTTTCCCGGAACATCGGCGAGCATGGTGCCGGCGAAGAGGGTGAGCAGCCCCTGACCCGGGAGAAAAAGAAGCAGGAAACCCAGCAGCATGAGGGCGATGCCGATCAGGTTCTTGAAGATGTGCCAGAGAACATAGCCTGTACGTTTAAGGGGCGGCCGGGAGCCGAGGGGCTGTCGGGTTCTCACGAGGAAGTCCGCGGGCATCAGGACAAGAATCGCCGGAGCTGCGATGGGCGTCAGGATGAAAAATCCCAGAGACCCGAATGCGAGTCCCTTGAGCAGGAAAGCATGCTCGGTGGCGAGGCGAATCAGGCTGTTAAACAGTTCGGGTATGTTCATGAGCGAGAACCCGCCCGGGTGAATCCCGGGCGGAGGTCAGCAAAACCTATTTTATTGATCCCTGCACCATCCCCTTGATAATGCTCTTCTGGGCGAACAGGAAGAAGACGATCACCGGGACCATCGCCATCAGGATGGACGTGAGAATGAGGTCCCACTGCTTCACATAGGCGCCGGCGAAATTGGAGACTGCCAGGGGGATGGTCATTACCCGGTTGCCTTTGCCCAGGATCAGGAGGGGCAGCAGATAGTCGTTCCAGATCCAGATGCCGTTGAGCACCAGTACTGTGGCGTGAATGGGCTTCAGGATTGGATAGATGATGCTGTAGAAAGTTTTGATGCGGGAACATCCGTCGATGTTCGCCGCTTCCTCCAGCTCGTAGGGAATGCTCTTGATGAATCCGTGGTACATGAATATGGACAGAGACATTCCGAATCCCAGATAGGATATCACCATACCTCCGTAGGTGCGGAGCAGCTTGACTCCCGTCGCCTGGTAAACGATACGGAACCAGGAAAGCAGGGGGAACATGACAATCTGGAACGGTATCACTATGGCCGCTACGAACATCAGGAAGAGGAGTTGGGATGCCCGGGTTTTCGTTCTAACCAGTACCCAGGCGGCCTGTGATGAGAAGAATGTGATGGTCAGCAGAGATACGACGGTGATAATCACCGAAGAAAGGAACGAGGACTGATACTGTACGTTGGGGCTTGTCCAGATGTTGGCGATATTCCGGAACAGCTGGGTCCAGTCTTCGGGAAGTTTCATGGGATACTGGGTGACGGAGAACGCATCTTTGGCGGAATTGATGATGACGATTCCGAATGGAAGCAGGAAGATGACAAAAAGCAGGCTGCTGAGAATTTCCAGGGCGAGTGATTCTCTTTTACGTTCGGTCATAGCTCTACCTCCCGTTTCTTGCTGGTTCTTACCTGGACGATGGATATCACCACCAGAACGATGAAGAAGATGAAGGCCCGAGCCTGCCCCTGGGCCAGATTATTGGCCAGGAAGGCTGTATTGTAGATATCCAGAGCCAGGAGTTCGGTGCCGAAGATGGGCTTGCCCAGGAACATCGTCGATGGACCGCCGGCGGTGAGGGACACATTGACATCGAACTGTTTGAATGAGTTCACCAGAGTGAGGAACATGGTGATGGTGAAGGCCTGAGCCACCATGGGAATGGTGATATTCTTCAGTCGAAGCCATCCGCCGGCACCGTCGATCCGGGCCGCTTCATGGAGCTCCACCGGAACACTTTCCAGGGCCGCGACATAGATCATCATAATGTAGCCGGCATACTGCCAGGTTCCCACCAGCACCAGGGCGAGGACGGAGGCGTTGCGGTCGGCAAGGATGAGATAGTCCGGGTTCGCCAACGGCGCCAGGAAGGCCCAGGCCTTGCCGAGCCCGGGAATGGCATTGTTGAAAATGAACTGCCAGACATAACCCAGGATGAGGCCGCCAATGAGATTCGGAAGGAAGAATCCCACACGGTAAATATTCCGACCCTTGATGGCACTGGTAACCAGCAGGGCCAGGGCGAAGGATACGATATTGATAGCCAGAACGTTGATAGCTGTGTAGATGAAGGTGAGGATAAAAGAGTAGAGGAAGGAAGGGTCGGTCAGGCTTTCGGTGAAGTTGGTCAGCCCTATAAAACTCAATCCCCCGCCGACACGGGCGGAAGAACTCCAGCTGGTGAATGAATAGAATATCCCCATAAAAAAGGGAACGACAACCACCATCAGAAACGCGAACAGAACCGGTGCCAGGAAGAGCCAGAAGACAATCCTGTTTTCGCGAGTTTTTTCCATGAATAAGACCCCCTGAAGGCGATATCGGCCGTTATTCGCGGTTTTCTCGCCGTATGTTGATGCCTGTTATTCTCAGTATAAAAGAGGGCGGACATTAATGCCCGCCCTCTGGTACGACGTGACAGCCCTAAGAGCTAGAGACTCTTGAAAGCTTCGGTCATCAAGTCGACGAACCGGGCCTTGGAGATGGCTCCGTTGGCGAACTGGTTATAGATGGGGGCCAGGGTCTGGTCCCGGAACTCACCGGAGAACAGATACTGATTCCAGGAGTATACCTTGCCCATCGCGGCCCATTCCTGAACGGACTTGGACAGCTTGCCGCTGGGGTTCAAGTTGATGTTGGAGAAGGCGGGAATCATGCCGGCTTCGTTTACCATGTAGTTCGCGCCGGCCTCGGTGCCGGCCAGGTCGGTGAGGAACTGCAGGGCGGCATCGGTGTTCTTGGATTCGCTGTTCACGACGTAGAAGGAAGGCGCCGAGACGAAGATGCCCTCGGTGGCGGCTTCCATGGATCCGTGAGGGGCGAAGGCCACATCGAAGTTCGCGCCGGCTCCGGCGAGATTACCATCAACCCAGTTGCCCTGATGGAGGAAGGCGGCCTTGCCGGTGGCAAAAGCGCCGACCTGAGCGTCATAGTTGCCGGTGGTGAGGACGGCCTTGTCGGCGTACTGGAAGAGTAGCTCAACCCAGTCGGCATACTCTGCCAGGCGCTTGGCGTCCACTTTGCCTGCAAGAAGATTGTCAGCTGCAGAGGTGTCGCCGTAATCCAGGCCGTTGGAGAGCAGGGAGTTGAAATTGTGGTGAGCGGTGACCCAGCCCATTTCGGGACCGGCGGCCATGGAAACTACGGAATCCAGACCCAGATCGGCCTTCATGGCGTCGATCTTGGCGAAGGCATCGCGGTATCCGGCCAGGTTCACAAGGCTTTTGGGGTCTACATCGGCTTCAGCCAGGACGTCGGCGTTGTAGGCCATGCCCCAACCTTCGACAGCTACGGGGAAACCGTAGGTTTTACCTTCATAGGTGAATGCCACGGAAGTATCCTTCACCCAGGGCTCACCGGAGACGTCAAGGACGATGGATTGCCATTCCAGAAAATCCTGGGGACCGTTGATGGCGAAGATGTCGGGCATCTCACCGGCGGCATAGTCGGCTTTGAGCATCTGACCCAGATCGCAGGATCCGCCGCCGCAGGATTTGATAGTGACTTCGATGCCGGTGGCCTCGGACCACTGGGCGGCGTAAGCCTTGAGCTGTTCGTCGATTTCGGGTTTACCCTGGGCCAGTACGATGGGTCCTTTGGCAATTTCCTCTTCTTTCTTGCATCCGGTGATGACGATGGTTAACACCAATGCAAGTGCGATCAGGATTAATGTGATCCTCTTCATGCAAAACCTCCTGTTTTGTTCGTCTGTTGACATGAAATGGGAATGTCGGGCCGGTACACGAAATAGAACCATGCCCTATCCGCTGCAAGAGAGGATAATGGGTCAATAAAAATTGTGCAAGCGGTTTCACAAAAATTTTCCACAAAATCAACAGAATAGGGGTAAGTTGAGATTTACCGATGATTTCCTTGACATAATGATGGTGAACACAGAGAATATGTGCAAACGCTTGCCTTGAAATTTGCATGATTTAATGCAAAAAACTGAATGTTTGAGGAAATATGCGCATAACTATTACTGATGTTGCACGAGAGTCAGGGGTTTCAGCTTCTACCGTATCCCGGGTAATCCATGATAATCCCAGAATCAGCGATAAAACCAAGAGCCGTGTCCGGGAAACCATGGAGCGCCTCGGATATTTCCCCAATGCCCTGGCCCGGGGTCTGGCAAAGTCCTCAACAGGTAACCTGGGACTCATTCTGCCCAACTCCAGTGAAAATCTTTTTTTAAATCCGTTTTTTATCGAAGCCATGC
>JAUVIY010000009.1 GCA_030592625.1 Spirochaeta sp.
GACCGTGACTCCCGAAAACGCTATCGTACGCTTTTCCGGAGAACCCGGAAGTGTCGTTTCCGCCTATAACGGTACTGTTCTATATTCGGGTTTTGATGCTGTATACGGCTGGCATGTAGAAGTTTCTCATCCTCTGAGATCTGAATGGAAATCGAAGTACAAAGGCATTAATCGACTGACCACATATTATTCCCACATGTCTGAAGACCCGGGCTGGAAAGGCGGTGAGAGTGTCAAACAAAGTGAAAAACTCGGTGAAATCGGTGATACGGGACGTGCTACCGGTCCGCATCTACACTTTGAAGTGAGGATTTACCGTAATAATGGTGAGTTCGCTAATTATTACGGGAGATTCGACAGAATCAACCCATACGTTCCATCTGAAAAAACAGCTCATGATTCCCAAACGAACTGAGAGGAGTGAACTTGTTCATTCTGTCGGGATCGTTCCTCGGCTCTCGCCTCCGGTACGACCCTTGATCCGAAGGAGTGCAGGGAAAACAAGGTTTCCGTAGTACCGCGGCTTGCCGCGGAAGGGAGTCGCCGCTGGCGACTCCGGGTCCAGGGCTCTGCCCTGGGGTATGATACCTTTCATTGACCGTAAATTTTATCGGGATCAAAAAGCGGTTCGGAAATGATTCGTATCGAACCATTTTCCACTTTCTGAAAAAAACAGCTTCGACGGCCGGTGTGACAGGCCGCTTTACCTTTCTGGTCTACCTTCAGGAGAACCGTATCGCTGTCACAGTCGAGAAATATCTCCCTGACAATCTGGGTATTTCCGGAACGTTCACCTTTTTTCCACAGCCTGTTGCGACTTCGTGACCAGTAAACTGCAAAACCATCCCGCAGGGTCATTTCCCAGGCCTCAAGATTCATCCATGCGAGCATGAGAACTTCTCCGGTGGCGGCATCCTGTGCTATAGCCGGAACAAGTCCGTTGGTTTTATTAAAATCAGGAGTGGCTGTCATAGGGAAAGGTTCAACAGTCTGTGAAACCATGTCAAGTATTTATCAGGATTCGGAAGAATCTTCCATTGGGCTCATCAGGAAGTTCAATTCATCATAGGAAATCATGTCGCTGTCGAATTTCACGCTATGGACATCTTCCAGACCTTCACGTATATCCTTGACATCATTCAGGTGACAGGCTGCGATTCTCCTGAGTTTAGGACGCATGGTTTCGAAAGGGGCGGCAAATGCACCCTCTGTCGCCAGGAGATCTTCCAATAGTCTTCCATAAGCTCTTTTGAGTTTCATGATTGAATGTAAATATGAATTTCTACGGATCAGGTGGGTATTTTCCTTCAGGGACCCGTAGCTCTTCTGAATGGATGTGTCGATGAAAAGGGTATCTTCAAGAACCTTGTCTGCGAAGTAATCGGCGTCAACGTTGAGTTTTACGGCATCATTGAGGGTTCTTATGAGTGCCGTCATGAAGAATATATTGTCATCATAGTGAATTTTTTCAGGCATAGGAGCTAACAAAATCCTCTATTCGCATTATCGGCGTGACAGCCTCATTGCTTGACGGTTATTCCCTTTCCGGGTAAGGTGTTCGCACTCCTTTCCCGCTCCTGAAGCGGGACGAGTTGTAGTCCATAAGGAGGACACATAATGAAGACCTACGAGTTGGTCTGCGCCTTCCGAATTAAGGAAGGCCAGGATGTGGCAGGCATTGAAGCCGTCAAGAAGATCTTGACGGATGCAAAAGCCGCCATAACGTCTGAAGAGGACATGGGAGACCGCGAACTTGCCTACGAGATAGACAAAGAATCCCGTGGTCGCTATCGTTTATTCAACGTTGATTTGGATCAGGAAAAGATTCCCAAGATCGAAGATGCTCTCAAGCTTCGTAAGGAAATACTGCGTTACCTGTTCGTGGTAAAAGGCAACTGATCTTTAGGAGGCGACGATGGCTGCTGATATCAATAAGGTTATCCTGGTGGGTCGGCTGACCCGGGATGCGGAACAATCATACACTCAGAGTGGTTATGCCCTGCTGAAGTTCAGTATTGCCTCAACAAGGCGTCGTAAGCAGGGTGATCAGTGGGTGGATGAATCGAATTTTTTTGATGTAACCCTTTTTGGATCTCGTGGTGAAGCTATTGCGAATTACATGACCAAAGGCAAGCAGATAGCCGTTGAAGGACAACTCAAGCAGGATCGCTGGGAAGATAAGAACGATGGGAGTAAACGCTCCAAGGTCGTTATAATAGCCGATAATATCCAATTCCTCGGTAGTCGTGATGGTGGATCGCAAGGCGGCAGTACGCAAGGCGGCAATTGGAATAATGCAGGCCCTTCGGGTCCGCCCCCCCAGCCTCAGCAGGGTCCGCCTCCCACAAGTTTCGAAGACGACATACCTTTCTAATGAAAGAGTCAGGAGACAAATAACATGTCCGATTATTCAAACAGCAATTCGGATTCCGGTGACAATCGCCGGTCTTCAGGACCCAGAGACCGTGGCTCCATGCCCGGTGGACCCAGGCGGAAGTATTTCCGTCGCAAGGTCTGTAAAGTCTGCATCGGCAAGGCAAATGTGGATTACAAGGATTCAGATTCCCTTCGCCGTTTCACAACTGAACGGGGTAAAATTCTACCCCGGAGAATCACCGGTACCTGTGCCAAACATCAAAGGCTTGTTGCCCGTGAAATCAAGCGTGCCAGATCTTTGGCCCTGCTTCCGTTCGTGAACAAATAAGGAGGATGACCAGATGAAGATTATTCTCTTTAAAGACGTCCCGAATCTGGGAGAAGAAGGCGATGTCAAGGTTGTTGCCGATGGTTACGCCCGTAACTTTCTGATTCCCAGAAAATTCGCTGTCCGCTACAACAAGGCAAGTGAAATTGAACTTGCTCAGAAGCAGCAAGCCATTGCCCGCCGCAAGGCCGAGAAGTCAAATGCCGCCGCCGATGTGAAGACCCGGATCGAGGCTCTCATGATGGATATGTCCGTTGCCGCAGGTGACAAGGGTAAACTTTTCGGCTCCGTCACCTCGACGGCTGTTGTCGACTACCTTCATTCCCAGGGAATGGAAGTGGATCGTAAAAAGATTGAGCTTCCTGAAGGTGGAATCAAAATGCTTGGTACTCACAGCGTGAAGATTAAACTTTACGATGGTGAGGAAGCAGTTTTGAAGGTGAAGGTCGTTCCTTCCGGTGATAAGCCTGAAGCGGCCCCGGCAGTCAAAGCTCCGGCGGCAAAGGTCTCTGTTGTGGAGAAAGTGCCGGAAGCTGAAACTGAGGTTCCGGCCGTAGCATTTCCTGAGGCGGCCATCGAAGATCCTGCTTCCGGGGAAGAGGCTCCCAAAGAAGAGGCGGCCATTAAAGAGCCTGCTTCCGATGAAGAGGCTCCCAAAGAAGAGGAGAGTTGACAGGTCTTGGTTGAAGCGGTCTTGAAGGATTCGATTCCGCCTTATCACGAAGAGGCGGAAATGGCGACTCTTGGAGCCCTGCTGCTGAACTTCTCCGTTGATTTACTGGATGAAGTTCAACAGTTTGTCCGTCCTGACGATTTTTTCAAAGGCGCCCATCAACTTATATACCGGGCCATCACTTCACTTCATGAAAAGGGAGAGGGAATCGATATCCTCACCCTCACCGGAGAATTGACGACTTCCGGCAGCCTGGAAAAGGCCGGAGGGGCGGCCTATGTCGCCTCTCTGACTTCCCGAGTTCCAACAACAGCCAACGTTTCCTACTATGCAAAAATTGTTCAGGAAACGAGTATCCGCCGATCCCTTCTGAACACTGCACGCCAGATTATATCCGAAGCCCACGATGATTCACTGGCTACGCGTCTCATAATCGAAGATGCTGAAAAATCTATTTTTGATTTAAACGACAATCAGAGCCGGGGAGAGCTCAAACCGGCTCGAGAAGTCATTCAGAAAACAATTGAAACCATTGAAAACCGTTATCGGACCAAAGAAAGATTTACCGGTATTCCCTCGGGTTTTGACCTCCTGGATAATCTGACAAGTGGTTTCCAGAATTCTGAGATGACAATTATCGGTGCAAGACCTTCAATCGGTAAAACGGCTCTGGCCCTTTCGATGGCTACGAATATTGCGGTAAAAAACCGTATAGGGTGCGGATTTTTTACTTTGGAAATGTCTGATGTTTCATTGATGATGCGTGTCGTTTCGGCTGAGAGTAAGATTAATTCCAATAATCTCAGAACCGGCCTGCTCAGACCTACGGATTTCAACAAACTCACCGAGGCTGCCGGCAGGATTTATGAAGCACCTCTCATTCTGCAGGATTCGCCGAATATTCCACTTCTCGATCTGCGTTCATTGGCGCGGAAAATGGTTACCAAGCACGGTGTGAAGATTATCTTTGTCGACTACATCGGCCTGATAGCGCCGGAAGATAACAAACAGCCGCGGCATGAGCAGATTTCACAGATCAGCCGTTCACTCAAAGCGCTGGCCAGGGAACTGGACATCCCCATTGTGGCTTTATCTCAGGTGGGCCGCCAATCTGAAGGTAAAGCTCCCTCGCTGGCCGATCTGCGTGAATCAGGTGCCCTGGAGCAGGATGCGGACCTTGTTCTATTTCTCCACCGGGAACGGAATCTTGACAGTGATGATGACGCGAATGACAATAGTTCTGTGATAAAGACAGATTTGATTGTCGCCAAACAGCGTAACGGTCCGACCGGTACGGTGCACGTGGCGTTCATTCCCCATTTTACACGATTCGAAAATTTCAGTTACGACGACCGTTAGGGGAGGGAATTTTCATGGCACTTTCTGAAAAATACAATCTCTCAGAGCTGACGAACCAGATGGAAAAATTAGTTTTCGACGAGCTCGAACATCAGCTTGCAGCGATTTCCGACGAGGATATATGCAAGTGCAACGACTGTATCCTCGATATATCATGCTACGCATTGAACAATTTAACTCCAAGATACCGGTCATCTCTGATGGGGTCCCTCTACGCTAAAGTTGAAGATCTTGAAGTGAATAAAAAAGTAAAAATGAACGTTACCAGGGCAATTCAGAAAATCAGTCAGAATCCCCTTTGCGGGAATATCCGGTAAACATAAAGAAGTCCACCGGCAATTCCAACCGATTTTTCTACATCCTGAAGGTATTTGTATCGTCAAGAACCTGGCTGATTCTTCGGGGGTCGATCGGTCTGCCGTTCCTGTATAGTACGACGTTCTCTATAGCCCCTGGTGATGCCCAGATTTTATCTCCATCAGGAGGCATGGCAATCCATCCTCCATCATCAAAGAAGTAGATTCTCAGCATTGCCCGGCCCTTATCATTCCAGAGCACCATAGCCCCGTCACTGTCTAATCCGTAAAGAATATCGCCTCTTAGCTCCAGGTCAATAACGGGAACTTCCCATTGGAATTGAGTCTTACGGCTGCCTATGATTTTCTGAACGGATCCGCCTAAAGATGTAAAGATGCTGTTTTCCGAGGGATGAGGCAGGATGATGGCGCCCAGATCCTCTCCGGGTACTTCCAATACGGTTCTGGGACGTTCGAGACGGTTTTCGTCATGCTCCAGAAGTGAAGATTTTGAGCTGCCTGATGAATTTCTGCTAATACCGATTGAATAAAGGCCTCTTGGACCTGATTCGATTCGATAAATCATAAATCTGTCGTCTGAGACGGGAATTGCCTCTCTGGTTCGGACATCAATCTGTTCCAGAGGCGTTCCGGCGCGTCCGATACTGGAGCGACCGGTCAGGAGAAAGTCACCATCGACCGAGTAGGCTGAGTCCAGAATACCAAGAGCGGAATAACTCGAGAGAATCTC
This sequence comes from Spirochaeta sp., assembly GCA_030592625.1. Classification (GTDB taxonomy): domain Bacteria; phylum Spirochaetota; class Spirochaetia; order DSM-2461; family DSM-2461; genus UBA2779. The sequence goes on from JAUVIY010000009.1 coordinate 5,784, forward strand.
TCCACTTACGGTGCTCATGATGTTCACAGTGCCGTTTCGATCAACGGTGAGCATCCTTTCGTCGTCAATAATGTCAAGTTTCTGTATCTGACCGCTTACCGGGAAACGTATTTCATCTCCGGGACGTTCGAAACGAATCCGTCGAATCCCATTGTTAATCCCGGTATCGGCTTTATCCCAGAGAAGGATATCTCCCCGGTCTAAAAGTTTGATACCGGTAACCAGGGATCTGGAACCGGTATATATCTCATCCCTGGAAAGGGAAGTAAGATCTTCAATATCACCTTTCGATTGTTCAGCGAAAAATGGTGAGGTGAATCGCAGAATCTTGCTGCCGCCGCTGATATAAATAGATTCATTATGAAAGGCCATAGAGTCGGGACGCCACAAGCGGTCGTCGATGAGTGGCGTAAAACCGCTCAGGCTCTCCTCCATCAAGCTGCCGGATTCGGACATGAGATAGGTGGTGCCGTTTCTACGGAGAACCATTGCAGGACGAAGTGAAACGTCAAGAGCTATCGGGATGGCGGTTGAGGACAGGTTCGTTCCTCCGAAATCCCTGGGCAGGAAGCGTTCGTCCCGGACTGTATACTGATGGAGAGATGTTCCGGCGAGACTTATTGTCAGGGCATCGATATCACCTTTTTCGTCGTCAATGGAGACATCAAGAAGCCCGGGTATCTCCAGTTGATCGAGCACAACGCCTGTCTGACGATTTACGAGATACAGGGTCTCGTTCTTGTATCCGAACAGGGTTGTTTTGGAATCCGTCTGAAGTACTGTGATCCCCTGGAGATTCGACACGGTTTCGGCGGAAAGTTTCAGGGCTGAACTTCGGATATCCCAATAACGTATGGCACCGGAAGCTGTGTAAGTCATCAGGATCGTTTCGGTGGATCCGATGTATCCGGCGTTGTAGAGAGAGGGAAGCCGCTGAAGATATGACAATCTTCTCCCTGTTCTGCCTTCCAGCACGACAATGCTCGGATTTCCGAGGTTTCCTATCGTGAGATAACGACCCTTTGCCGACCATGATGTGAAAAGTGGCTCGGATTCCAATTCATAATCGTAAACCTTTTCCTCATCACTCCAGTCCCAGACAGTAATGGTGAAAACACCGTCTTTGGAAGTAACAACCGCCGCCCTGTCATTGGATGGATCTACTTTGAGATTATAGACCCTGTCGTCGGAAATCCGGAATCGGTGGAGTACCTTGTTATCCCGCGGACGGGTTACAATGAGGCGCCCGTCGTTTCCAACCGATACGACGGTACTCGATTTATCATGCCATTCGACGGCCACCGGTGTGCCTTCATGACCAGATTGGAGCACCAGGCGGTACGATGCCGATACCGAAAAAACTGTGAGTGTCGAAAGTAATATGAGTAATAATGTTTTTTTAACAGTATGCATGTCTTCTCCCGTTAGCGACTGGAAAAATGGATCACATCACCCATTGTTGCTGAAATGGCAATGATCAACACGATTATAGTACCGACAAACTGGTATCTGTAAACAGACTTGGGATTAATTGGCTTGCGTCCGATGATTTCAATTATAAAAAGAAGTATCTGTCCCCCGTCCAGAATGGGGATAGGGAGCAGATTCAGGAATGCCAGTGAAACGGAAATCAGTGACATCAGCTCGAAAGACCATAATAATCCGGGTCCGATACCACTGCGGAATCCTTCGGCAACAACGGCGCCTGTATCCGAAATAAGCCTGATAGGTCCGGAAACGGCATTCTGCAGTTCAATCCCGAGGAACAGCATCCGAAGTCCCCTCAGGGTTGAGCTGAGTGTTCCGATGGTTTCCCTGAATCCTTTGACAAGTGCCTGGAAGCCGTTCAGGCGTACCGAACGACCTGAAATCACCTGAAATGAGATGTTTGTACCGATATTCCGGGCTATAAAGGGTTTCAATTCCAATCTTCTGCCGCTTCTCTCGACACTCAAGGTGACGGTATCACCAGCAGCCTCTTCAAGAATGGTAAAGAATGCCACCGTATGGGCAACATCCTTTCCATCGATCGAAATTATTCTGTCACCGCTTAGTAATCCTGTAGATTCAACAGAACTGTCGGGTACGACTTCTGCAATTAAAGGGTCCACCCAATTCAGTACTCCGATAATGGCGACACCGGATGCCCTGTCAAGTTCCGGAGTGATACTCAAGGGGATCTCACGACCGCTTCTGCGGACGATCAATTCAATCTCTTCTCCTGGTCGAAAAACCAGGAGACGGCGCAGCTCGTGAAAGCGGTCAACAAAATGTCCATCCACTGAAATGATATAATCACCGGTTTCAAGGCCTGCAGCGTCTGAAGGCCATGAGTTCCTTTCTTCAGACCATTCAGAGACCAGTATGATCCGTGGATCGGTATAATGTTCCTGAAAGCCAATCCAGGAAATCATGGTGAACACGATTATGGCAAAAATAAGATTTGCCAGAGGACCGGATATGCTGACAATAATACGTTTCAGAGGCGATGATCCGTAGAATTCACCTTCTTCTCCCGGTATATGATCGAGCTTCTCTTCCAGTGCCCGGCGAAACGATTGCTCACCGTAGAATCGGCAGTAACCACCCAGAGGAACAAGGGATACGCGGTAATCTGTCTCTCCCCTCTTGAATCCAAAGAGACGGCGGCCGAATCCAACGGAAAATGTTTCCACCCTGATACCGGTAAGCCTGGCGGCAAAATAATGACCGCCTTCATGAACAAGAACGACGATCGAGAGGCCGATTATGCCAAGAATAATTTCCAGTATTCCGGTCAGCATCAGGAAACCGCCGATTGTATAAAAAGGATAAATACAGGTGCCGTAAGAAGTACTGAATCGATGGAATCCAGCATACCGCCACGTCCTGGGATAATATGACCCGAATCCTTGACGCCGACGGCCCTTTTTAGTGCCGATTCCACCAGATCACCCATAGTTGTTGTGAATGCGGCGACTATCCCGAAAATTATAAGCTGCCAAAGTGGATGGGGAAGAACCTCGGGGAAAAAATATGATGAAAGGATAATAACGGCTACTGATGTGAGCATTCCGCCCAGGAATCCTTCCAGACTCTTATTGGGACTGACACCGAATATTCCCCGGTGTCTACCGAAAAGCATACCAAAAAACCATGCGAGAGAATCATTGAGGAATACGGTCAGCATGAATATAAGTATCACGAAATGAGCATTCTCGAACCATGTAAGCCGGGCGACCCACCAGAGGAACCATCCGGGATACATCACCATCAGGAGCCTGGTTCCCATCCTGGTAACGCCACCGGTTATTTCAGCTTCCTGTACGAATACGGCATCGGTAAGAGCCCAAATGACACCGGCGACAAGTGCAATAGTCGAAGCCTCGGCTGGTATCCAGCCCGTATTGATACCCCAGGCAAGCATAGGAGAGATGCCTGGTATCAAAGCGGCCCAGCGGGGAATGGGTTTTGCAACACCCGACAGCATGGATCTCAATTCGAAACCGCAAATAAATCCGACGATTGTCACCAGGATGATGACACCGAGATGACCGTATTGGGGGAGAAACAGTATCAGAACTGTAAGCAGGGGAATGGCAAGGAAGAATAGAATCAGCCGTTTGATGATATTCCTCATGTCACTCCGCCAAAACGCCTTTGACGTTTCTTGTAATGAGCTAAGGCCTCATCAAGGTGTTTTGATGTCCAGTCAGGCCAGAAGACATCGGAAAAAAACAATTCCGCATAAGCAGCCTGCCAGATCAGGAAGTTGCTCAATCGAAGTTCTCCACCTGTCCTGATGAGAAGGTCAAGTTCAGAAATATCGGGATGATCAAGGTTGGAGCTGATGGCTTCTTCATTCATATCATCCGGACTGCCGCCCTTAACCAGGTAACGCTTCACGGCTCTGACAATCTCATCACGTCCACCATAATTTATGAGCAGATTCACTCTCATGCCGGTGAAAGATTTCGTATCGTCTTCCACCAGAAGTATTTCTTCACGGACCTTTGGCGGAAGCTTTGTCAGATCCCCGGAATGAGAGACGCGCAGACCCCTTTCCTTATAAAAATCATACTGTTTGCGAAGATGTGTCTTTATGAGTCCCATCAGGAAATTGACCTCATCTTCCGCTCTTCGCCAGTTTTCGGTGGAAAAAGCGTACAAAGAGAGGCATGAAACTCCTGAGTCGGAGGCGTGGGCCACAATTCGCTTGGCTGTTTCAAGGCCTTCTTTGTGACCGCTTGATCGGGGAAGACCGCGTTTCCTGGCCCATCGACCGTTACCATCCATGATGATACCGACATGAGCCGGGATGATTCGATTATCGGGGGTCATCAGACCTCCATAATCTCCTTTTCTTTTGCTTTGAACACTTCACTGATTTTTTCGATATATTTATCTGTGAGTTTCTGAACCTCATCGGTTCCCTTTTTCTGCTCATCTTCGGTGAAATCGCCGTTTTTAATCTGATCGTTGGTATCCCGTCGGATGTTCCGTACAGCCACACGGGCGTTTTCCGATAGACTCTTGGCCTGTTTCACCAATTCCTTCCTCCGCTCCTCGTTAAGCGGGGGAATGCTGATACGGATTAACTTGCCGTCATTGCCGGGATTGAGTCCGAGCTCAGATGACAGGATGGCTTTTTCGATGTCGCCGATGGAATTCCTGTCAAATGGTTGGATTACGATGAGCCTGGCTTCAGGAATAGAAATGTTGGCCAGCTGGTTCAACGGGGTGGGCGTGCCGTAGTATTCAATACGTAGCTTATCAAAAATTGACGCAGAGGCCCGCCCGGTACGCAAGAGGTTGAGATCATCCTCCAACGCCCCAATGCTCTTCTTCATCCGTTCTTCGGCTTTGGTTCTAACCACTTGCATTACGTACTCCTCTTTTTTGAAAAACAAAGGGACGACGGGTGTCTGTCCCTTTGAGTATTATATCAGAGACTTTTTCAAAATGATTCCCAAACGAGTAAGAGGAGTGAAAGACATTTCATTCCCGAACGAGAGCAGGGAAGACAGGTTCATACCCCGCGGCTTGCCGCGGACGGGAGTCGCCAAGGGCGACACCGGGTCCAGGGTTCTGCCCTGGGGTATGATACCTGTCATTGGCTCGCAATTGTCTGCTAACGCAGACAACCGCTGTTTGGATTTATTGCCGGAGACAAGGCTGGTTAAAGCACAGTATAGCTGAGCTACATGAGTATTTAACCAACGCCTGACGCATTTTATTGCTTTGCATGAAACTGCTGGATGTATCCGAAACAAAGGCATACAGCGGGTTCTCGGGTGAAGCCCGAGAACTTGCAAGGTCGCATTTTCTAAAAGTCTCACTAGTCTTCCTGTCCGACTGCGATATATGCATAGTCGGTCAGTTCAATCGTTCCGCCGACATTTTTAGCGGTTTCCGCCAAAACCAGCTTCACAGCTTTTTTGTCTTCCTTGACGAAGCCCTGTTCGACAAAGCATATATGAGACAGGTGCTTGTTCAGCTTGCCCTGAACGATCCCCTTGATCACCTTTTCCGGTTTCTCTCCCAGGTTGTTGGCCTGGGTCGTGAATATTTCCTCCTGATCCTTCAGGTAGGAAGGATCAACAGCATCCCTGTCCAGATATGTCTGGTTGAACGCCACCGCATGAAGAGCCAGATCGAAAGCCAGCGCTTTAACCTCATCCTTACCGGCAGTGGCTGAGGAATCACAGCTGAGTTTAATCAGTACGCAGTACTGTCCGCCATTGTGAGCGTAATTTACGACCACTTCATTATCGGCGATATTCCAGTATACCACTTTACCCAGGAGCATATTCTCCTTGAGAACAGCTATGGCTTCTTTAACCATAGTTTCGAGCTCGTCGGTCTTTTCGGCGGAGCCGGCAAAGATGACAGCCTTGACAATCTTCTCACCAGCGGCCCGAAAAACGTCGTTTTTAGCGACAAAGTCGGTTTCACAGGTCAGTTCGGCCATGGCGGCTTTACCATCTGTGATCTGGGTGAAGACGGATCCGTTATTAGTGGCCCGCCCGACTCGCTTGTCGGCACTTGCCAGACCCTGTTCTTTCAGGATTTTTTCGGCTGCAGCAAAATCACTATTGGCTTTTACCAGAGCGTTCTTGCAGTCGAGCATACCTGCTCCGGTCTTGTCCCGGAGCTTCTTAACTTCTTGGGGAGTAACTGCCATGTTATTTCTCCTCTTCTTCTTTTTTGCTTGTCTTTTTCTTGGCAGGAGTCTTTTTGGCAGGTGCTTTCTTAGCGGAGGCCTTGGGAGCCTTCTCTTCAGCTTTCCCCTTGGACTCTTTGGGAGCCTCAGCAACAGGCTCTTCGACAGGAGCCTCAGCAACAGGCTCTTCGACAGGAGCCTCATCCAGGGCATCTTCCTCATTCTCATCCTGGAGAGTCTCGATAACTTTGAGACCCTGCTCATTATCGGCTTCGATGACGGCGTTGGCGATCACCTGAGTGAACAGGTTGATGGCTCTGATGGCATCATCATTGCCGGGAATGGGATAGTCGATGCCATCGGGATTACAGTTGGTATCCACGACAGCGATGATGGGGATGCCCATCCTCTGGGCTTCGGCCACGGCGATGGCTTCCTTATGTGTATCGATGACGAACATAACGCCGGGAAGGTCGTTCATGTTCTTGATACCGCCGAGGTTCTTCTCGAGCCGGCCTTGTTCTTTGAGAAGACGTGCAACCTCTTTTTTGGTGAGCTGCTCAAAAGTACCGTCAATCTCCATTTTCTCAATTTTCTTGAGACGAAGGAGAGATCTCCTGATGGTGGAAAAATTGGTGAGCATTCCACCGAGCCAGCGATTGTTTACGAAGTACATGTCGCAGCGTTCAGCTTCGCGTTTCACCGATGCCTGGGCCTGTTTTTTCGTTCCGACGAAAAGAACGGTTTTTCCGGCCAGGACATTCTGACGGACTACGTCGTAGGCATCTTTGATGGCCACGATAGTCTTCTGAAGATCGATAATGTGGATCCCGTTCCGCTGAGCGAAGATATATTTCTTCATACGGGGATCCCAGCGCCGGGTCTGATGACCGAAATGGACACCGGACTCCAGCAGGTTTTTCATGGTAACAACGGCCATGAAACCTCCTCTATTTGTCCGCATTCCTCACCCGTATCGGCAGGAAACGCGGCCCTTCCCTTGATTCTCGGTATCTCATTGGATACCGGAAAATTACGACCATGGCGTAACACGCCTGACCGGAGTCTATCCAAAGGGATATGACATCGCGGTTAAAATGCCATAAAGGGGGCTTAATGGCAAGCCCACAACGGTAGACCAGAGTCCATCGATCTTCTCTACAAGAGAAGCACCACGACCCTGAATTCTGTATGCTCCTGCTACATCTTTCCATTCACCGGTGCGGATGTAGGATGAAACATCAGCATCGGAGAGATTTTTGAATGTGACTTTTGTGGTGTGGACCAAGTTCTGTGTTTCTTCCACTGATGGCTGTCGGGGGGAATAAACGGCAATACCAGTATGGACATCATGGCTGATCCCCGAAAGTGAATGGAGCATCGCAGCAGCTTCAAGGGCATTCCGGGGTTTGCCGAGAAGTCCGGAAGGCCCCTCGACAAGGGTATCAGCCGCCAGACCCCATGCTTCGGAATGGGCAGGAACGGCTTTCATGCCGGCTTCAAGCTTTCTCATGGCGATGATAACCACAACTTCATGCGAAGGCCGTCCTTCCGGGATATTTTCATCGACATCTATCGGAAATAATTTATATTGGATTCCAAGCTGGTTCAGCAGATCACTGCGTCTTGGAGAGGTGGAATACAAATAAAAGAGCGGGTGGGATTTTACCATCAGAATAAAGGTATCATACACAAGGGCAAGCCGCGGTTAATCAACTTGATTTTTTGAAAATAAGATATTGACTGAAGCTTGCTGAATATCGGAAGAGGTAATTTCAAAAATCGAGCATTTTTGAAATTACCCAGACCTTTAGATTACCTAATTTATTATATAATAATAAATTAGGTAATCGACCCCATAACGAGGTTCTTGCAAAATGGTAATTTTGTAAGAACCTCGGAAATAAGGAACATAAAATGCTGCTGATGATTGCACGATTTCTCGGTACCCTTTCTTCATACGGGAAATCCCAACAAATCGCCTTTGCCATGGCTGCCGGTTTGACACTGGCGTTGATTCCCGGAGCTACTCTTATTTGGTTCCTTATTTTTATTCCCCTGATGCTCGTTCGAATCAACCAGGCGGCACTGATCGGAACCATGGCCGTCGGCAGGCTCTTCATACCTCTTGTTGATCCCTTTTCCGAAAGACTTGGTTTTTACCTGCTTAACCGTCCGGTACTGTATGAACCCATGGGATACATACTCAGCCGCCCTATGATCGGCTGGCTCCGATTGGATGACTCATTTGTCTTCGGTGGTCTGGTAATCGGCATCGCCGCATGGCCTCTCTGCTTCCTGATCTGTCTACTTCTGGTGAAACTGTACCGGAAATATCTTGCCACAAAGGTTAGGACTGTATTCCGCAGAGTGGGGGAGAAGGTCCCACTCCTGGGTAAATTTGGCAAAGCTGTTTCAGCGGCCCGTGGAATCGGGGGAATCTCATGAGTAAAAGCACCGTAAGTAAGATTCCCCGATCTTTCCGTCGACCCTTAAAAGAAAAGAAATTCAAATCTTTGATTGGAATGCTCATCGACAGCTCTGAACAGGAACTGATTACAAAATATTTTCCGACAGGTGAAGACGGAAAACACCGCTATGTGCGTCCCAAAGATGGAAAGAATGAAAAATCAATCGTCAAGATTCTGAAGAAGGTTCATAAGGCCCGGCAGGGGCCTCGGATAATACGTCTGATATTTCTTGTTATTATCTTTGCCGTTCCCATACTCTTTAATCTTCTTCTGCTTGATCGTCTGGCTGCACAGGCGTTGGAAACGGGACTGGAAGCCTTTACCGGCACTGATGTATCAGTCCGAAAACTCGATATTAAGCTATTGGCAGGCCGAATCAGTCTCGAGCGGCTGGCATTTGCATCTCAAACCGACCCTATGATTGACGAGTGGGAACTCAATGACCTTATTACCGATGTGAGCTGGTCGTCACTGTTCTTTCGGAGGGTGGCAATCGACACATTACAGTTCGAAATCGCACTCGGAATACCCAGGGAAACAGCTGCCGATTACACTGAAAATTCCGATCAAGGTGAACAGAATGATTCAGCCTCCGGTGAAACGCTTCTTCCGGAAAAGTCTCTCACGGTTTTCAACTGGATTCCTCCGCAAATTGTTCCCGATGAAACTGCGGAACTGGTGCATTCATTGAGAATCTCCGCGGATAAGGATTTTCAGAACTGGTCTTCCAGGCTGGATGAGGATTATGAAGCTGTCGGGGAACTCAGTCTCAAAGTATCGGAATTCCTCTCTGAGCCCCTCCCTGATTCAGGTGATGCCCCCGGTTGGCCGGCGCGAATTAATGAGGGCCGAAGCCTGTTGGCGGAAATCGATGAAAAGCGAAATCTGATCGACGAATACAGCAGAGGGCTGGACAAAATCGCGTATGAAACCGGCAATGCGATGGATCGGGCCAGAGAAGCGATTGAAAACGACCTGATGAAAATCGAATCAACCCTGTCACTGGACGATGGGATGATTGATAACTGGATTGAAGCCGCTATAAACGCCACTATCGGACCGAAGATGTCCGGAATTTATCGAAGATTCTCGGGTTTTACCCGGCGAATCCGGCAAAGAGGCGGTACTGCCGAGACAGCGCATAAGAGCCGGGGACGGATGAAAGGCGGCCGGATCGTTCCATTCCCAGTTACCCTTCCGCCGAGGTTTACAATCAGGGCCTTACAGATTACAGGCATGGGTATCCGTATTAATGGTAAGAACGTCGGTATAGACCACGATCTGGCCGGTGCCCCTTCAACCGTGTCTGTTCGGCTGGAAGATATCTCCGGAATGAAGGGAATTTTGTCCGCCGATGTCATTATCGACGGCCGTATGACCGCGCTGAATCTCATAACCGGAAGGATGGAAACCCAAGGATGGCCCTGGGCAATTGATACCGGTGACGCCGCTGTGGCGGGTCTCCTGGCACTCGAAGCCGGCTTTTCCGTCAAGGACATCAACGGTGAAATTATGAGTTCGGAAGGACGGGTCGAGGTATCCGATTGGATCGGGAATGAAGGAGCCGGTCCACTCTCCTTTATTGACGAATCATCTCCCCCTTTGAGCTTCAGATACAATCTGACAATCAACATGGGAAAACCCGATCTTCAGCTTGAACTTGACGACGACGCTGTTTCCGTCTGGGGAGACCTGATAGCCGATGTGCTGATTTCCCAGGGTAGGGATCTGGCCCGTCAGGCGTTGCTGGACAGTGTGGATACCGACATGAAAGGTCTCGAGTCCCTGCTTAACGATTGGAACGACGATAAAGCACTGCTTGATTCCCTCGCGGCTGAGCTTGCCGCTGATGAATCGGAACTGGAGAATCAAATCAACAAGTGGACGAAAAAGGCTGCCGGAGATGTTCCATTACCTGAGGCTTCGGGGGTGCTTGAAGGGTTGGGTTCCCTGTTCGGGAATTAAGGATTTCACCGAAATCAAATGAGAGCTGATGGGTTTCATCCTCTGTTTCATTGCCGGCAAATGAGGACATGCTGACTCCGACAAGCCGTACAGGCCGGCTTCCCGCTTCGGTCTCACCGAGAAGTTCCAGAGCCGTTCCGATAAAGTCCGGATGGCTTGGTATCGGCCTCAGGAAGGATCGGCTCCGCGTAATCTGCTGGAAATCGGCGTATTTCACTTTTACCGTCACGGTTTTACCCGTCAGGTTTCGTTCCTCCAGTTCCTCCCAGACAGTTGTGCTCAGTTTCTCCAGGAATTCCGTCAGATGAGGTAAGTCATCCACATCCTCGCCGAAGGTTCGTTCCTTACCCAGGGATTTCCGTACCCGTACCGGTTCAACCTTCCTTTCATCGATGCCCCGGCAGAGGTTGTAATACCAGGGACCTGATTTACCGAATGCCTCGGTGAGCTTCCAGAGCGGCCAGGAACGCATGTCGCCGCCGGTTTGAATGCCCGCCTCTTTCATGCGGGCGGCTGTGACGGGACCGACGCCCCAGAATTTTGAAACCGGTAAATCGGTGAGGAAGGACTCGGCCATTTCGGGGGTAATCACCATCAGGCCGTCAGGCTTGTTCCAGTCAGAAGCGATCTTTGCAAGCGACTTGTTATAGGAAACACCCGCTGAGGCCGTCAGGGAGGTCACTTTAAAAATTCTACGGCGAATCCACTCAGCAAGCCGTGTGGCAGAAGGTTCATACAGATTGTTTTCCGTGACATCGAGATAGGCTTCGTCAAGAGATAATGGTTCAATCAGGTCTGTGACTTCTCTGAAAATCTCCCGCACCTGTTCGGACACCCTGAGATATTCCCCGAAATCGGCTTCACTGATGAATACGGCATGAGGGCAGCGTCTGTAGGCTTCCGAGGTGGGCATGGCGGAATGGATTCCGAAAACCCGGGCTTCGTAGGAACAGGTTGATACGACGCCGCGACTGTCCGGGCGACCTCCGACAACGACGGGTTTTCCTTTCAGCTCGGGATTGTTCCTCTGCTCGACGGCGGCGAAAAATGCGTCCATATCCACATGGATGATTTTTCTCGTCGCAACTTCAGCCATAATTTACTATACATGCGTATGGTTAAGGGTGCAAGATTCAATTGACCTCTTGCGAACGGCCTTGACCATGACGGCGCTTGCGGGTACACCCGCTTACATGAGCGAAAAAGAATCCGCGGTTATACTGACTGAAGCCGGTAAACTGATGGGCTGGATCCGCGGTTGCGATAAGGGGCGACTCAGGAGAGATTTCGGTCGGCTGAAAAAAGCCGGTGACAAAGCGGATCAGACAGCCGTTGCCCGACTCCTGGCCGATCTCAAGGCTTCAGTAAAGGAACGCCGCAGGAGACGGGAAAATGCGCCGGTTCCCAACTACCCTTCAGAGCTGCCGATTGTCGCCCGGCGCGGAGAAATTGTTGATGCCATCCGCAAGCACCAGGTTATCGTCCTCTCCGGTGAAACCGGCAGCGGTAAGACCACACAGATCCCCAAGATGTGCATTGAGGCAGGCAGGGGAGTGGACGGCCTTATCGGCTGTACCCAGCCACGGCGCATAGCCGCCATCACTGTAGCCGCTCGCATTGCCGAAGAACTCGGGGATGAAGAGATTGTGGGCTGCAAGATCCGTTTTCACGATTCGGGTGCTCCCGGTAACTACATCCGGATAATGACCGACGGCATACTCCTGGCCGAAGCCCGGGGACATCCCGCTCTTAACGCTTACGACACCCTCATCATCGATGAAGCCCATGAGAGGTCGTTGAATATCGATGTCCTTCTGGGAATGGTGAAGCGCCTTATCGATAAAAGACGGAATCTCAAGGTGATTATCACTTCCGCCACACTGGATACCGAAAAGTTTTCCAGGCATTTCCGTGATGCGCCCATCATCGAGGTTTCCGGCCGAACCTATCCGGTAGATATGCGCTATGAGGAGCCTGTCGGGGAAGATGCGGCCTTAACCCTCGCCGAAAGGACAGCGGCAGCCGTCTCCCGTCTGGTGCGGGAGAGCCGGGACGGGGATATCCTGGCATTCCTGCCTACCGAGCAGGATATCCGTGACACCATGGATCTGGCCGGAAAAGAGTTTTCGGACCGGCTCAATATCCTGCCGCTTTTCGCACGACTTCCGGCTTCCGACCAGAAGAAGGCGTTCCAGCAAGGCGGCAGGCGGAAACTGGTTGTGGCCACCAATGTGGCTGAAACCTCCCTTACTATCCCGGGAATACGCTATGTTGTAGACAGCGGACTTGCCAGGATCAGCCGTTACAACCCCGGAACGGGTACTCATGGACTTCCCGTCGACCCGATATCCCGGGCCAGTGCCGACCAGCGGGCGGGACGCTGCGGCCGGGTGGAGAATGGTATCTGTATACGTATGTATTCCGAGGAGGATTATAATTCACGGCCGAAGTTCACGCTGCCTGAGATAAAAAGGACGAATCTGGCCGAGGTGATTTTAAGTCTGCTGGATATCGGTATCAGGGATATTGAATCATTCCCCTTTGTCGACCCGCCGGATTCGACGGGAATACGGGACGGGCTCAGGACTCTGAGAGAAATCGGGGCTTTGGCGACCGAAGGGAGTGGCAGAGGATTAAGCAAAGACGGACGTCTTATGGCCCGGCTTCCTCTGGATCCACGCCTGGCCAAGGTACTGCTGCAGGCCGATCGTGAAGGATGCCTGGGGGATGTACTTCCCATCACGGCGGCGCTGAGCCTGCCTGACCCCAGAGAACGGCCGCCGGAAAAGGTCGGAAGTGCAGATAAGGCCCATAAGGCCTTTATCGACGAACAATCCGATTTCATCGGCTGGCTCAATATCTGGGACGGTTTCAGAACCTACAGGAAGAAGGGTTCCTACAGCGGGAAACTCAAGAAATTCTGCAACGAGAACTATCTGTCGTTCCGGCGTATGCGGGAATGGATGGACATTCACCGGCAGCTGGCATTGGTGATGGAGGAGAACGGTTACCGGCCCAGGAGACGGGATGCCGAGCCCTCGATGGACAAGAAAGGAAACTTCTCCGAACGTTACGCCGTGATACACCGTTCCCTGCTCAGCGGATTTCTTTCCCACATCGCCCGGCGGGAAGATCAGGGTGTTTACGAAGCCACCCGGAACCGAAAAGCCCGGATCCATCCAGGTTCGGCACTCCACAAGGGTAGTGCACCGTGGATTATGGCTGCCGAAATCGTCCGGACCAGCCGTCTCTATGCCAGATCGGTAGCTGCCATCGATCCGGGCTGGCTGATAGACCTTGGATCCGATCTGGCGACCCGCAACTGGATCGATCCTCATTGGAGCCGTAAGGCCGGGGCGGTTATGGCTACCGAACAGATGCGGCTTTACGGTTTTTTGATTTCCGGTGATGAAACAGTCCCCTTCGGACCTGTACGTCCGGCAGAAGCCAGAACAATATTCATCCGTACGGCTCTGGTTGAAGGTGATATCGCCGAAACTTCCTCATACGCATTCCTGAAAGCCAACAGACGACTTTTCAAACGACTGGCGGATATGGAAGAGAAGCTGAGACGGCGGGATCTGGTGGCCGGTGAGGATGCGGTGGCGGTGTTTTATTCCGAAAGACTTCCCCGGGATGTACTCGATCTCGGGACTCTCAACAGACATATCAGGGACAAAGGCGACACGATGCTCATGTTGTCCGAGGATGATCTTCTCACAGGAGTCACCGATGATGAACACCTGAAAGCTTTCCCAGATTCCGTTGTTGTCGCCGGTGACAAATGGAAACTCTCTTATGTCTTCGACAGGAATTCAGACAGGGACGGTGTAACCTTGAAAATTCCCTCAGGACGGCTTTCGGATCTCACTCCCGGCAAGACCGACTGGCTTGTACCCGGACTGCTTGAAGAAAAAGTGGAAGCCCTGATGAGGGGGTTGGCGAAACAGTATCGCAGGCGTCTCATTCCCATACATGAAACCGCCGCTGCAGCCCTGTCCGGCATGAAGCCTGATGATACCGATCTGATTCGTTCACTCACGGCCTGGCTGTACAGGGAAAGGAATATCGAAATACCCCTGAATGCCTGGAATCCAGAAGATATCCCGGTCCACCTCCAAGTGCGTTACAGCTTACTTGATGATTCAGGTCAGGAAATGGCATCGGGCAGGGACCCTTCGGAACTGGCGTCTGTGAAACCCGGCTCCGGCGACAAGGGACGCAGCGGGCGATACAGGAAGGAGCATGAGCTGAAAGGTCTGCAGGCCTGGCCAGAAGGTGATATTCCGGAATCCGTAAGAATCCCCGGCGGCGCCGTACTCTGGCCGGCTCTCCGTGATGATGGAGACACGGTATCCCTGAGCTTTCTGGACAGTCGCAACGAGGCGGAACTGATCCATAAGGCTGGTTTGGCCAGGCTGGCCCGCATTCACTGGAAC
>JAUVIY010000181.1 GCA_030592625.1 Spirochaeta sp.
ACGCCAGTAAGGGGGCAACGAGTATCATCCCGAACATCCCTGTCAACCTGAAGGAACGCAGCCCCCACTTCATCCTGACTGTGCCGTTCATTACCGGGAACTTCATGAAGAAGATTTCCGAAGGCGTTGCCGCCAAGGGTCCTCTGCTCAACGGCATCTTCACCAGAGGCATACAGGCGGGGGTGGAGATTATCGGTGATGGTTTCAATAAGCCGCCGTTCGCCACGAAGCTGAAATATGGATTCAGTCACTGGCTGGCGAAGACTATCCTCTTCGGTAAGACGAAGCAGGTTTTCGGTCATTCCATACTTTTCTGCGTCGGCGGCGGCGCCATTCTCGAGGTTAAGCAACAGGAGTTCTACGCATCCATGGGCCTGCCGGTATACCAGGGTTACGGCCTCACCGAGGCAGCACCCATCATTTCGGCCAACAGCCAGGAGCTTCACAAGTTCGGCACCTCCGGCATGATAATCCCCGGAATCAAGTGCCGCATCATGAAGTCCGATTCCGAAGAAGCGGCTCCCGGTGAGAAAGGTGAGATTATCATCCGGGGCGATAATGTGATGAAGGGATATTTCAAGAATCCCGAGGCTTCCACCGAAGTCCTCCGGGACGGGTGGCTCCGGACCGGCGACCTGGGATACTTCGAGGAAGACGGATTTCTAATGGTGATCGGCCGGAAAAAGGCTCTGCTCATCGCTCCCGACGGTGAGAAGTATCCGCCTGAGGAAATCGAGGAAGCCATCGCCTCCAGTACCGATGTATTCAACCAGATTCTGGCCTACAACGATATGAAAAAGCACACCACAGCCCTGGTAACTCTGGAAGAAGGCCGTTGCAAAGAGCTCTTCAAAGAAAAGGGGGTGACCTCTGGCGCCGTCGCCCTGGATACTCTGACAAAGGAGTTCGAGGCTTACAGCGATGCTGCAGACGGGGGAAAGACCATCCCGCCGTCCTGGCGGCCGACGGTCTTCGAAATCATCCCCAAGGCTTTCAGCGAAGACGACCAGCTGGTGAACTCCACCATGAAACTGGTCCGCCACAAGGTTGTGGAATTCTATGCCAACCGGATCGAAGCGATGTACGCCGATTTGAATGTGATGAACAATCGGAACCTGGCGGCGGTAAAGGAATTGTTCGGATTGGATTGAATTTGAGTTAGCCGTGGGGAAATGCAGTGAGCGGCGCTTTACCCACGGCTCTTGAGCGATAATCATCCGGTATCATTGCAGGCAGTTCAACATCCCGGCCGTCAAGGTGCCTGAAAGATAAACAAACCGCCCGGGAGATCCGAACGGTTTGTTCTTGAGCGAAAGACGAGATTTGAACTCGCGACATCCACCTTGGCAAGGTGGAGCTCTACCACTGAGCTACTTTCGCATAGGTGAGGAGAGTTATACCGAATCTGACCCCATTTAATCAAGACCCCCGGAATGATTTCAGATCGGCTGTTCTCGAGACGCAGCTGTGCGCTCCCGGCTGGAAACGAATATAATGCCCTCATGAACATCTGGACCTACTTCATCGACGAACACGCCCTGGGCGAAGTCTTCGCCGGTTTCCCTATCTGGGGCCTGCTGCTGGCCATCGCATTCACGGTATTCCTTCTTTCCAGGGGAGCCGACTGGATGATCGACGGTGCCGTAAATCTGGCACTCAGGACCCGGCTTCCCAAAATCATCATTGGAGCTACCATTCTCAGCCTGGGAACCACCGCGCCGGAGGCCTTTGTTTCGGTGATGGCCGCCTTCATGGGTAATCCGGGACTTGCCCTGGGTAATGGTGTGGGCTCCATTATAGCCGACACCGGGCTCATCTTCGGTCTGACGGCTATCATTGCCGCACCTCCGATGAATAAATGGATTCTCAACCGCACCGGGTGGTGGCAGATCGGTTCGGCGGTCCTCCTGATAGCCCTGGCCGGACTGGCAGTGCTGCTCAATCCGGAGCAGCCGATCATCGGCCGTCCGATGGGGCTCCTGTTGTTGATTTTTCTGGTCGTCTACATGGTGATGACATACAAATGGGCCCGCAGCGGCAGCGATCCCTCGCCGATTACCGAGACCGAAATGGAGATGGAAGAACACGAAAAACTCGCGTCACTGTTCATCACCCTCCTGACGCTATTCGGGGGTCTGATCCTGGTAATCATCGCTTCCAGACTGCTCATTCCCGCCGCCGGCGAGACCGCGCGACGTATGGGAGTACCGGATGACGTCATCGCAGCCACCATGGTGGCATTCGGCACATCCCTGCCTGAGCTCACCACCGCTATCGCGGCCATCCGCAAGGGGCATCCGGAAATTACCGTGGGCAACATCGTCGGAGCCGATGTCCTGAACGCCTTGTTCGTTATCGGTGCCGCCTCATTGGCCGTGCCCCTGGCGATACCTCCTACTTTTTTCCGATTCCATTTCCCCTTTATGCTCCTCATCCTCATCTCATTCCGCGTTTTCATCGGCATGGATAAGGACGGGCATTTCCGGCGCTGGCAGGGCGCCTGGCTGCTGGGATTGTATGTGCTGTATGTCACACTCCAATACATCGTCATTTAACCGCTGGATGCTCATCTGAGTGCACCCATTGCTTCAGCTCCCAGTCGTAGAGCTGGTGGGGAGTGTAGCGGGATTTGTAGTTCATTGATTGGCATCCGGGAACCCAGTATCCCATGTAGTACCAGCGTTTACCGCTCAGCAGGACCAGTTCGGCCTCCCGAAAGACGCTGAGTATCCCAGCGGAATATTTCGCCCATTCGGGATCGAAGGCAAAATAAACACTGCTCATTCCTTTGTCGGAAAGGTCGAGAAAACCCAGTGCTATGAGCTTATCGTCAAGACGGTATTCGGACTGCAGAGAAGGCACAACCTTATCGAAGAAGGTCTGCTCGAAGTTTTCCTTGCTGACCTCCCTGCCGAACTGACCTGTGGAATGGTTCCTGTACACCCGCCAGGCTTCATCCGAGGGGACGGGGGGTACCGCCTTCATAATGATGTTCTTTCCCCGGGATATCACCCTGCGCTGGCTGTCGGTGGGTGTCAGCGCCCGGGCGTCAATTCGGATGGGGATGCACCTGCGGCATCCGGGACAGTCGGGGCGAAAGAAGAATTTTCCAAACCGGCGCCAACCGGCATCAAGGAGAACGCCGTATTCATACTCGTCCAGATCCATGGCGAAAAAATAATCCTGAACGAAATTGTGCTTCGGAAGATATGGGCATTCCACCGGAGCGGCGGTACCCGGCTCGGACAATAATTTCATTCGTCAAAATCTCCCAGTCTGGTTATGTAAAAACGGTCGAGTATTCCTGCGAGTACCGGAGCCAGGCTGCGTTTCGAGGTCCCGTCGTCTGAAATGTCAGTTGAACGGGTGCGTCCGTCGGGGTCGCTCATGTACCATTTCATTCTACCTGAGTCATCACGGTTTACCGTGATGAGTGCAGCGGCATTGCCGCCGTCTACCGGGTGAACCACCTGATATCCCGAGCGCCGAAGAAGAGATTTCAAACGCCGTGACAACATCCGTGACCCATCCCCGGCGGCATTCAGTTCAACCGGCAGACTCAAACCGTACTGCCTCAAACCTCCTGGATTCATCCCATACAGTTCAACCAGAAGTTCCGATGTGACTTCTTTCGGCAGACTTCGGCCGGCAGGGCCTGATAATGCACGCAGGGTTCTTTCATATGGATTTCCCTCCTCCTCGGAAAAATCATTCAGCGCATTAATCAGAAGATCCGCATCTCCGGCTTCCCGGCCCATTTCCAATCCGTACCAGGGATCGGCACGAGCTGTGAGGAGGATTTCAATCGACCGGGCTTCTTCCAGATTAAGCAGGGCGATCCTGCGGTATCCCTCGGCTGCAACAGCGGAATTCCATGCGGCATCAAGTTCATTGCCTTCATCACGAAGCTCGTCTGTGTATTCGGATGTGAGCGACCGGTTAAGCCGATCATAATACATCGCCTTGATTCTCCATATCAAACGTCTTGCAAGATTTCCCAGGCACTGCAGCGGACCGGCCCGGGGAGTCAGGGCTTCAACCCTGGCCTTACCTTTCCAGGAGTCCGCGAGTATATCATTCAGATCCATACCGAACCGAATTCTGTCCACGCCGTAATGATACATCCAGCTGTCATCCGGATCGTTTCGAACATCCTCGATGAATCGAATGGCCTCATTCAGATAGCCGATTCTTTGATAAAAGGATGCCATATCCACTCGGGCCAATGGCGTCTCATCTATCCTCTCTGCAACCCTGTACGATTCCAACGCATCATTCAGTCGCCATGCCATGAAATCCAGCTCACCGATAACCATATGACCCCCGGCCCGGGATCTCAATTCCAACGACCTCATCGCCTGCTCCCGGGCATCTGCGTACAGATAGAACGAGAATTCCAGGAGTGACAGGTTGTAATGAGCCACCGAAGCGAAGAACTCATCCCCGTTATCAAGGGCATCTTCAATGGATCGCATATACCAGAGACGGGACTGCTCCAGGTTGTATAGCCCCGCATATAACGTGCCCAGGGTATGGGCCCAGTTCCTGTCAAAATTCTCATCCAGAGCCGCTTCCAGCAGGTTGATGCCGTCATCCATACGGTACGTCTTGAAATACATCCAACTCAGATCATCGATAGCACTGTCGTTCAATTCCGGATCATCCAGGAAGAGCAGGTGCTCCAAAACTTCTACCGCAGCATCATTGTCTCCAAGGTAGCCATGGGTACCGGCCATCTCATAAAGGATTTCCGGAGATGACGGTTTTAGAGACTCGGCCGCCCTGAACTCCGCCAGGGCAAGATGATAGAGTTCCCGTTCCTTGTACAAGCGGCCGGCCCTCAGTGGCAGGCGAGATTCATCGGGAAATGTTTTCTTCCCATCTTCAAGCAGAGAGATGGCCCTCGTATAGCTCTCCTCGGTAACGGCCTCATCCACTTCCGAAAGAAGATCGTTAACTGAATCTGCCGAAAGTCCCGGTGAAAGAAGGAGGAGAAATACAATGAAAAACTTCACCATGGGAATCCTCCACACCAACCCGGGCCGACGAGTGCCCGCAGTCGTCGGGACAAGGGCATCTGCCGCCAGTTCTTCACAGTTTCCGATGCGGCAATTCCGGCCGCCTTCTCATCACCCTCATCGTAGCGGGGCGAGTACTCCGCTTTCAGATAGAGGCGAGTCCATTCCATCAGTCCGACGATCCCGGCATTCTCAATCCGGAGGGCCCAGTCCAGCGGAGTCTCATCCCCGTTCGGACCGTATCCTGCCCGGGAGAGTCGGCCGGCGAACAAGCTCCAGGAACCCAGGGTCCGGCGGCAGGGGCGGCGGGATATGATATATGTCAGTTGAACAGCACCGGGTACAATCCGACCGGGTAAATAGATGATGAACAGCAATATTGCTACGGCAATCCAGGGCAGTCCGGGTCGGCGTCGAACCAGGCCGGCGACGAGTTTCCACCATGGTCCGTCATCACCGGACTCTTTGCTTTCATCCTCCATCGCGACACTCACCTCTCCGCTGCGGGTCAGCACTTCCTCGATAAGGGAGAGCCATTCGTCGGGGGAAATAAACTGGAAGGGATAGTCCTCTCCCGGAGCCATCACCTCGGATGTCGGATCAAATGTAATCCACCCGTATTCATCAAACCATACCTCCACCCAGGCATGGGCCTGATCGGAGCGCACTGGTACAAATCCCAGGGTTGAAGTATCGGGATCGGTGAGAAATCCCACCGCAACACGGGCCG